>CAYXYO010000026.1:0-3634 GCA_964469365.1 uncultured Desulfobacterales bacterium
GCCTTGAAAAACTGTTTTCCGGTTCAGGGCAATGATTGCCGGGTGCCAAAAGCGCTGCCTGTAGGGTCAGGTGTGAATATTTTGATACAGAAACCATATGGTAGCTGGCCCAAAAGACAGTTTCACAAGGTGTCCTGCAAGTGAATATACATTACCAGACAACAGACCGGGCGGCAAGGAAGTCTGCCCGGCCAGGTTGTCCATAGCAGTTTCAGTGGATAACGATATTATGAGAATCTTGAGAATAGACCCCTTTCACGGCGCGTCAGGCGACATGCTCCTTGCTGCCATGCTGGACCTTGGCGTTCCCGAACATGTTGTCTTCAGTGAGCTTGCCAGGATGTTGCCCGGTGAGTTCAGCGTGCAGGTCAGGAAGGTAATGCGTCGCAATATCGAGGCAACCGGTCTGACAATTGTTGAAAACAAAGAGGCTGTAAGCAGGTTCCGGAATCTGCATGACCTGCTTGCCCTGATTCGGAAGAGTTCCCTGCCAGCGGCAAGAAAAACCGATGCGGAGCGATGCGTCAGGAATCTCGCAAGTGCTGAGGCCGGGATACACGGGATTGACGTGGAGGATGTGCATTTTCATGAGATAGGGGCAGTGGATACGGTCATAGATACCGTGGGGTTCATGGCGGCCCTGGACCATCTGGAAGTGGAGGAAATTTATGTATCGCCCGTGGCCGTTGGCTGGGGCGTCGCAAATATGGAGCATGGAGAGATGCCCCTGCCTGTGCCTGCCGTCCTTGAACTGCTCAAGGGATTTCAGCTTCGACACTGCGCAGGCGCTGAGAATATGGAGCTTTGTACGCCAACAGGGGCGATGCTCCTTGCCGGTATGGGCAGGCCGTTGGCAGAGATTCCCCTGGCGTCGCCGGTTGCTTCAGGTTATGGGGCAGGGAGCCATGATCCCCCTGGCTTTGCGAACTGTATTCGTCTGACACTTATGGACGTGTGCGACCTGCATGGGACAGGGGGAGGAATGATACAGGCGGAAACAGTAATTGACGACCAGACCCCTGAACAGTTGTCATGGGCTGTTGAGAGGATTCGCAAGGCAGGGGCTGTTGAAACGGCAATAACATCGGTAATGCTCAAAAAGGGCAGGACTGGATTTCTGCTCTCCATGCTTTTTCATGACTCTGTGCGGGAACAGGTTTTTGATGTGCTTTTCCGGGAGACAACCACCCTGGGAGTAAGATATTATCCCGTTGAGCGCAGAGTGCTTGAGCGCAGAACCCTCGTGCGGGATACTCCATGGGGAAAAATTTCTGTAAAACAGGGTGTTAAGGATGGCAGGGTTGTTACCGAAAGTCCGGAATTTGAGGATTGCGCCAGGTTGGCTGATGCTGCGGGCGCGCCTCTAAAAGAGGTCTTCAGACATGCGACAGGGAGAGGGCGTGAGCCTGATGATGTGTTGTGAATGGTAAAAAAAGTTTCAGAAAGTCATTGACAGTGGGTTAAAGCCGGTATAGGGAATATGGGTTTTGCAGGAGGTTTGCCGGAAAAGATGAATGAGACAGAGGCCCATATTGCCCTTCAGATAATATCCGGACTTGGACGTATTACGCACAAACGTCTTGTCAAAAAATTTGGTTCAGCACTTGAAGTATGGGAAAACAGGCATGAACTTGAGTGCCTGACGTGGGTGCCTGAGAATGTATATTCAGCCATTATGGCCGGCCCTGCCATGGATGTTGTTGACCGTATTGTCAAAAGGATGGATGGGCTGGCCGGCTGGATCATGGTCTGGGGTGATGAGGATTATCCGCCGCGTCTCGCAGGGATTTACGACCCGCCCTTTGTCATATATGGAATTGGCAGCCGGGAGGCGCTTTCCATGGATGCGGTTGCCATGGTAGGCTCCCGCAAGGCGACGGGTTATGGCAGGCAGGCTGCGGAACGTCTGGCTTCAGGGCTCTCTGAACATGGCATTGCTGTTGTCTCGGGCCTTGCCATTGGTATTGACGCGGCGGCGCATTCCGCTGCGGTTTCCTCTGGTGGAGTAACAGTTGCGGTCAAGGGGTGCGGGCTTGATATCCCTTACCCCAGATCGAACATGAAACTTGCTGAATCAATTGTGGAGCGGGGCGCCATAATATCCGAGTTCCCCGCAGGAACCGAACCTGAACCCAGGAATTTCCCGGTGCGTAATCGTATTATAAGCGGGTTGTCCCTTGGCGTTGTGGTGGTGGAGGCAGCGGAAAAGAGCGGTTCATTGATTACAGCGTCAATGGCGGTTGAACACGGACGCGAGATAATGGCTGTGCCGGGCAGTATTTTTTCTCCCATGAGCCGTGGGGTACACTGGCTGGCCAGACAGGGTGCCGTCCTTGTCGCTTCTGTTGACGATGTGCTGGAATGCATAAAAGGCATTGAACCTTTCGTATCCGGTTCAGGCGTTGCCACGGCGGTCAGGCCCGATGGTCTCTCCCTGTCAGGGAGAAGTTTTACTGATGAGGAACGGATTGTGCTTGATGCGCTGTCAGACTATCCGCTTCATATAGATGATTTGGCGTCAGTGTGCAATATGTCAATAGTGGATGTGTCCGCCCTGCTTGTCCAGCTTGAGCTTGATGATGTTGTGAGGGCCATGCCTGGGCAGATGTACAGTTTGGCCTGAGATGTGAAGGCAGGTTGTTGGGTGGATTGTCTTTCAGATATGGCTGTATTGACTGTTTTTTGTTGAGAAACAGTTGCGGAACAGATTTTGGTATATGGAAATATGAAAAAAGGTCTTGTGATAGTGGAATCACCTACCAAGGTGAAGACCATAAAAAAATATCTTGGCAAGGAGTATGATGTAAGGGCATCGGTTGGCCATGTAAAGGATTTGCCAAGGAAGCGTCTCGGGGTTGACAAGGCAAGGGATTTTAAGCCTGAATATGAGGTGATACGCGGCAAGGGAAAGATTATAAAGGAACTTAAAGCCGCGGCTGCCAAGGTCGATGACATATATCTTGCTCCTGACCCCGACCGTGAGGGCGAGGCCATCGCATGGCATGTCGCAGATGAGATACGGCATACAAGGAGCGGTAAAAACAAGAGATTTCACAGGGTGCTTTTTCATGAGCTGACCCGACAGGGAATCAGGGATGCCATAAACGCTCCGGTTGAGCTTGACAGGGCCAAGTTCGATTCACAGCAGGCCAGACGTATCCTTGACAGGCTTGTGGGATACGAGTTGTCGCCGCTACTGTGGAAAAAGGTGAAGTCAGGACTTTCCGCGGGGCGTGTGCAGTCCGTGGCTGTCAGGATTATCTGTGACAGGGAGCGTGAAATCCAGGCGTTCAGACCCGAGGAATACTGGAGTGTCACCGCACGTCTCAAGGGCGGGACGCCACCTGAATTTGAGACAAAGGCCTATTCATTTGATGGCAGGAAGGTCGAGCTTAAAAATGCGTCTGATGCCGACCTGGTTGTGCAGGAAATAAAAACAGCAGAGCTGCGCGTCGCAGGAGTGAGAAAAAAGGAACGCAGGAAAAATCCCTTTCCCCCCTTTATTACAAGCACCATGCAGCAGGATGCGGCCCGGCGTTTCGGGTTCAGCGCGAAAAAGACCATGACCCTGGCCCAGCGTCTTTATGAAGGTGTTGAACTTGGTTCAGAGGGGCCTGTGGGCCTTATTACATAC
>CAYXYO010000027.1:0-2879 GCA_964469365.1 uncultured Desulfobacterales bacterium
ATGGGCCAACCCCTGCCGGGACAGCTCCAGTTGACGCCGGACTTCCTTCACCAGTTCGGGAAAGTTCTTTGTTTTTCCAGTCATTTGTAACCGTTGAGCATTCCAGCCAAATTGTTCTACGAATCTGAATTTATTCTAAAACATTCATGACAAGGCATCTTGCCACCCCCGATGATGAAAAACATAACAGGAGGTAGAGGTGGAAAACAAGGTCAACAAGGTAGTGATCTTTTTAGTGGCTTGGTCCCTGCGACCCAAACTGACCCGCTGTTCCAGCCTGTACCCCCGATTATTTCATACTATACAGTATAGAATGCACGGTAAAAAGACCAGTATTACGAGAAATCCTGGTATTATGGATGTCTGGACGGCAATGATTATATCTTTCGTCCTGTTTTTTCATTCAGTGGTTGACAAGAAGGCTCTCTAAGTGTTGGCACAGAACGGATGGGTAGAGTTTTTACCAGAAATGTGATACACTCGAAAAGGATACTGGAGACAGTGCTATATCATTTGATCTCCGTCGCGGTCTCCTGTTTTTTTGAGAAGGCCACTTTTTAAGAAAGTGCGGCTAACCGTTTTGGTGAGCTATGTCGATAGGTTGTCCGGGCTTTTTATCTTTTTTGGTTGGCAGCAACACTTAGTTCGACAGAAGCTGAAACTCTAAATTCTATACTTGAAATATTCGAGGTGAAATCTTGTTATGGAAATTATTCTTGCCCGTCCAAGGGGATTTTGCGCCGGTGTAAAACGGGCCATCAAAATAGTTCAGAGCGCCATTGAAAAATATACCCCACCTGTCTATGTGCTCCATGAAATAGTGCACAACAGCCATGTAATAAAAAGCCTTGCTGAACAAGGCGCGGTGTTTGTTGAGGAGCTTGAAGAGATTCCTTCCGGTTCAGTAACCATTTTCAGCGCCCACGGCGTTTCCAACGCGGTTGTGGAAAGGGCGGCAGACAGACGCCTGAAGGTGATAGACGCAACCTGTCCCCTTGTTACAAAGGTTCACAGGCAGGCCCAGAGATACAGGGCGCAGGGCAGGGATATTATTGTAATAGGCCATGCCGGACATCCTGAGGTCGAAGGCACCATAGGCAGGGTTGAAGGACCTGTGCATGTCATTTCCACACTTGACGATGTGAAGGCGCTTTCAGTCAGCGATCCTTCAAAACTTGCCTATGTGACCCAGACCACTCTCAGCACAGATGACACAAGGCATCTTATTGATGGACTTACCGAACGTTTCCCGGATATAAAGGGGCCTGACCTGAGTGATATCTGCTATGCGACCCAGAGCCGCCAGGATGCTGTGAGGAAGATGTCCGCCATGGACGGGATAGATCTTCTGCTTGTAGTCGGTTCTGAAAACAGCTCCAATTCAAACAGGCTCAGGGAGGCGGGGGAATCCCACGGGCTGAAATCCGAGCTTGTTGATAATGCCGGGAAAATAGACCCGGCATGGCTTGAGGGCAGACAGAGGATATTGGTGACAGCAGGGGCGTCAGCCCCTGAAGTGCTGGTAACAGGCGTGGTTGACAGGATAAGGGAGCTGCAACATGTGGATAAGGTCTCTGAAATGAAGGAAGAGAATCGTGAGGCGACCCATTTCAAGATGCCGGAACTTCCGGATTTCCCATTATGATGGAGGTTGTGGCGTGAAATGAAACCGAACCAGAATGATTCCACGGAAAAGGGACAGAGCCGCATTTTTATCGTCCTGGTAACCGTCTCTTCCCTGCTCATGGCAGGTTTTCTTGTCTCTCTGTGGCTGCTGCCATATTACGGGTTTGACGCCATGGGGCCATGGGCCTCAACAGTCGCGGGAATCGTTACAGGTTGCCTGCTTCTGCTCCTGTTCTGGTCATGGGCAGGCCTGGTTATCGCCGCTGTTTCAGGCAGGAGGCTCCCCTTTTTCACCAGGCTGCGGGGGGTTACCATGCGGGTGCTTCTGCCTCTTATGATAGTGGTGGGGCGCATCCTTGGACTTTCCAAAAAGGATATAAGGGCGGCTTTTATAAAGGTCAATAACGACATGGTGCTTGAAAGGTGCGGCAAGTATCCACCTGAACGCCTGCTACTGCTCATGCCCCACTGTCTTCAGAGCAGCAAGTGCAAGCTGCGGCTTACCTATAACATCTATAACTGCAAGCGGTGCGGCAAGTGTCCGGTGGCAGGTCTCATAGAACTGAGCGACCGTTACGGGATTCATCTTGCCATCGCAACAGGCGGAACCCTGGCAAGGCGGATAGTCATGCAGAGAAAACCGGCCATGATTATTGCCACTGCCTGTGAACGCGATCTCGCAAGCGGCATACAGGACACCTATCCACTGCCTGTTTACGGCGTGCTGAACCGGCGTCCGCACGGCCCGTGCATGGACACACTGGTTTCCCTTGAGGGGGTTGAGGAGGCCATGCGCAGGTTTGTTGAGCCAGCCGCCCTTAAAAACGCGGATGCCCGGCGTGATGCGTAAATCCCCATATTGTAACTGCCTTGAAAATTGTCCTGGATTTATTTCAAGGCAGCCATAATGGCAGGCAGTGAAACGCCGCTGGTCAGCGTTCTATTCCCATTCAATGGTTGCCGGTGGCTTGGAGCTTATATCATAGCAGACCCTGTTTACCCCCCTTACCTCGTTTATTATACGGTTGGATATCCTGGCAAGCAGTTCATAGGGCAGCTTTGACCAGTCTGCCGTCATGGCATCCAGGCTGTCAACCGACCTGAAGGCAACCACATGATCATAGGTGCGTTCATCTCCCATAACCCCCACTGTGCGTATGGGAAGCAGTACCGCAAAGGACTGCCATACCTTGCCATACCAGCCTGAAGCCTTCATCTCCTCAATAATGATGGCATCAGCCTCTCTCAGGATT
>CAYXYO010000028.1:0-4313 GCA_964469365.1 uncultured Desulfobacterales bacterium
GTATCAGATGAAGTATACGTCCCTCCATATTGGGGGCATGCTCTATAACAGCTATGTCAGACATCTCTTCAGCCACACGCATCAGCAGATCCCTGCCAAGCTGGGGATGAACGATCTCACGCCCCCTGAAGGTAACAGTCACCTTGACCTTGTTGCCCTGGCCAATAAATTTTCTTATTTTCTTCTTTTTTACGTTCAGGTCATGGACATCTGTCCTTGGCCGCATCTTGACCTCCTTGACCTGAATTACCGTCTGCTTTTTCCTGGATTCCTGTGCCTTCTTGCTCTGCTCATACTTGAATTTGCCGTAATCCATCACACGGCAGACCGGCGGTCTGGCCTGGGCAGCCACCTCCACGAGGTCCAGCCCCCTGTCCTCGGCATAGGCCAACGCTTCTTCCACAGGCTTTATGCCAAGCTGTTCACCATTCTCATCAACAAGACGCACCTCAACGGCAGTTATCTGCCTGTTCACATTTACCGGACGTTCCTTGGCGATACTACACCTCCCCTTTTTCCTGTTTTACCTTGCCGTTCAACATCTCAACAAACTGATCCGCAGATACGGCGTCAAAGGTTTCCCCTTTCCTGGTACGCGGGCTGACGCTCCTCTCTTCAACCTCCCTGTCTCCCACCACCAGCATAAAGGGTATTTTCAAAACCTGGGCATCCCGTATTTTCCTGTTGAGCTTCTCGCTCCTGGTGTCGGCCTCTGCCCTGACCCCCCTGTGTCTTAACAGGTTGGCCACCTCAACCGCCCACTCATTATGACGGTCGGCAACAGTTACAACCATGGCCTGAACCGGCGCGAGCCATACGGGGAAAGCCCCGGCGTAATGTTCAATCAAAACCCCGAAAAACCGCTCAAGGGAACCCAGCAACGCCCTGTGCACCATAATGGGGGCGTGCTCGCTCCCGTCAGGACCGGTAAAACCCATGCCAAACCGTTCCGGAAGATTGAAATCCACCTGCACTGTAGAGCATTGCCATGATCTGTCAAGACTGTCTTTTATCTTTATATCAATCTTGGGACCATAAAAAACCCCCTCGCCAGGATCAAGTTCATAGGAAAGACCCTGGGAATCAAGGGCATTTCTGAGGGCACTGGTGGCCAGTTCCCAATTCTCATCAGAACCGACATATTTGTCAGGCCTGGTGGACAGATATATATCATACCTGTCAAAACCGAAGACCCTGAGCATGTAAAGCGTCATGTCAAGGATCTCCCGGATCTCGTCATCAAGCTGATCGGGACGGCAGAAGATATGCGCGTCATCCTGGGTAAAACCCCTCACACGCATGAGGCCATGAAGAGTGCCTGTCATCTCGTAACGATATACTGTTCCCAGCTCACACCATCTCAGGGGCAGCTCACGGTAACTGCGTTTACGGGAATTATACACGGAAATGTGAAAGGGGCAGTTCATGGGCTTAAGCTGATAACTTACCTTGTCAATGTCCAGCGATGAGTACATGCTGTCACTGTAAAAATCCAGGTGGCCGCTTGTCTGCCACAGATGCTGCCTTGCTATATGGGGCGTATAAAGCCTTTCATAGCCACGTTTAAGATGTTCCTGCTGCCAGAAAGTTTCAATGGCCTGACGCACGGCAGCGCCCCTGGGGTGCCAGAGTATGAGACCGGGCCCTATTTCATCCTGGATTGAAAACAGGTCGAGCTCCCTGCCAAGCTTCCTGTGGTCCCTCTTTTTTGCCTCCTCCAGCATGAAAAGATATTTTTTGAGTTCTTTTTTGTCAAAAAAAGCCGTGCCATAGATACGCTGAAGTTGCTCCCTTTCCGAGTCCCCACGCCAGTAAGCGCCCGCCACATTCAAAAGCCGGAAGGCCTTCACATGACCAGTATGCGGCAAATGCGGCCCTCTGCACAGGTCTTCAAATGAACCCTGGGAATAGATGGAAACCGTATCCTCTCCGCTCTTCTCAAGCTCATCGAGCAACTCGACCTTGTACTTTTCCCCCTCTTTCTGAAACTTTTCCCTGGCCTCTGACAGAGGCATTTCAGAACGAACCACCGGCTCCGCGGCCTTTACAATCCCGGCCATGCGTTTCTCAATATTTTCCAGATCCTCTGGCGTAAACCCTCTCTCATAATCAAAATCATAATAGAAACCGTTCTGAACAGCAGGGCCTATGGCTATCCTAACGCCAGGAAACAGCTCCTTTACCGCCTGGGCCATAACATGCGCGGCAGTATGTCTGAGGACATCAAGGGCGCCATCCTCATTGGGAAACACCGGTTCAACAGAAGAGTTTGCTTTAATGGTGGTGGTCAGATCAGAAAGTCGGCCATCAACCCTGGCGAGTATAACACGTTTTGCCTTTTTACCGCTTAAAACGGATTTAAGGGCATCTATCACGGTAATTCCTGCTTCAACTTCAACAACTCCGTGTCCCTTTATATCTACAGCGATTTTATTTGACATTATTCCTCAAATCAGATGAATTGAAAAAACGATGAGTGAAAAACATTCAATTTCAAGGATGCAAATTACAAAAGGCATCCTTACCTTTACGGCCTCTGGATGCCTTTAATTCAAGATAGTTATATAGTATTTAATGCTGGTAGGCACGGGCGGGATTGAACCGCCGACTTCTACCATGTCAAGGTAGCGCTCTCCCCCTGAGCTACGCGCCTGTCATCCTTAATAAACTGAAAGCATCCTTTCAGATTGAATCTTGAAAACAGGATTTCAAATAACAGTTATCAGACCGGTTGTCAAGCGGATCTGACAAAATGTAAACGGCCACTGGCACCCGGACTGCCGCAGATACCATGTGACCGTTGAATGAACAAACTGTAACTGGCTATCAGAAAATGGAGACAAGGCTCTGTTGGGCAGCCATGGCTACCCTGCTCAACCCTTCAGGCATCATTCCCAGATAAAGCACTCCAAGTGCGGTTACAACCAGCGCTATGGTGGTGGACAATGGGAGAGGACCAGCCACCACATCACGTTCAGACTCCTTGAAGTACATGTACCAGACTACCCTGAGATAATAATAGAGCCCCATTACACTTGTAAGCATGCCAAGGGCCGCCAGTATATAATAACCTTCCCTGACAGCGGCAGAGAGCACATAGAACTTGCTTGTAAACCCTGCCGTGGGCGGAAGCCCTGCCATGGCAACCAGGAACAGTGACATCAAAAAGGCAAGGGCCGGATATTTGAAGCCAAGACCTGCGTAATCATCAAGGGTCTGCGCATTTCTTTCACGACCGTCTATAATATAAAGCACGCCAAAGGCCCCAAGGTTCATCAATGTATAGCACGCCAGATAGAAAAGGACTCCCATCCTGCCCTCATCGGTGGCGGCAATAAGACCAAGGGCCATGTAACCGGCATGGGCGATTGATGAATAGGCCAGCATCCGTTTGATATTGGTCTGGGAAACGGCTACAAGGTTTCCAACAAACATGGTCAGCAAGGCAGCCCACCACAGCAGGCCTTTCCAGCATACAGGCAGGGCTGCAAGGGTTACCGCTCCTGCGAACTCCGGGCTGCCGCTCGTTGCCATAAGTGGTGAGAATGTAACAAACACAACCTTTATAAATATGGCAAAGGCGCCTGCCTTTACTGCCGTAGCCATAAATCCTGTAATTATTGCCGGACTACCCTCATAAACATCCGGGGTCCACATATGGAAGGGCACCATGGCCATTTTGAACAACATGCCGCCCATAAGCATTGCCAGGGCTATATACACAACCGGATCACCGGCAAGTCCGCCTGAAATGACCTTTGTAATCTCAGGCAGTTTGACTGACCCTGTAAGACCAAAAAGAAGGGCCATACCAAAGATGAAAAATGCAGAGCCGAAACTCCCGAGAAGAAAATATTTCAGGGCCCCTTCAACCGATTTCTCATCGTATTTGAGATACGCCGCCAGGACATATACTGCGATTGACATAACCTCCAGGGCAATGAACATCATAAGGAGGTCTGTTGACTGAACCAGGGCAACCGTTCCATAGACGGCGAATACAAGAAGTATATAGTATTCCCCCCTGTAAATACCATTATTCTCAAGATACCCCATGCTTAACAATGCAGCCAGTATGCCGGACAGAAGCACCACGGCTGACACATACATACTGAATTTTTCAGCCGAAAAGACCCCGGCCAGCATAATATCATGGATATCCCACTGTTTGCCAATTATATGTCCAAGGGTGGCCACAAATACAAATACAGTGAGCCATCCCATCCTGCCGGCTGCCTTCTGCGGGTCATTACTTTTTGAAAACCAGAGATCAAGCATCATCATAATCAGGCCGGCCGCTACAAGAATCAGCT
>CAYXYO010000029.1:0-3304 GCA_964469365.1 uncultured Desulfobacterales bacterium
GAAAACTTATCCTCCGTATTGAGGATACCGATGCGGAACGTTCAACCGAGGAGTCCATAAAGGGGATCATAGAGGGTCTTGAGTGGCTGGGAATAGACTGGGACGAAGGCCCCTACTTCCAGACTGAATATGCCGGAGAACATCGGGAAGCGGCCCTGAAGCTCCTTGAAAATGGAAGCGCGTACAAGTGTTTCTGTACCAGGGAGGAGCTTGACGCGAAACGCGAGGCGGCAAGGAAGAGGAAAGAGGATTTCCGTTATGACGGAACCTGCCGCAATCTTTCGCCTGAAGAGGTCGCTGAAAAGGAGGCCGCCGGTCTGCCTTATGTGGTCCGTTTCAGGACCCCTGAAGACGGCAGACGTCTTGGCTATGACGACAGGGTGCTGGGCAGGATAGAAAAGGGATGTGATGAAATAGAGGACTTTGTGATCATGCGTTCCAACGGCAAGCCCCTGTACCTGCTCTGCAATGTGGTCGATGACATACGCGACCGCATAACCCACATAATCAGGGGGCAGGATCACATGACAAACACAATAAAACAGGTGCTTCTTTACGAGGCCCTTGGAGCGGAACCTCCCATTTTCGCGCACATGCCCCTTACCCTGGACACCAAAAAGGCCAAGATATCCAAACGCAGCCACGGAGAGATAGTCGCAGTGCAGTTTTACAGGGATCATGGTTTTATTCCGTGGGCCTTTGTCAATTTCCTTGTGCTGCTGGGGTGGTCGCCAGGGGATGACAGGGAGATCTTCACCAGGGAAGAACTGATTGAGGCCTTTTCCCTTGAGCGTATCAACAGGTCAAATTCAGTCTTCAACTACAGGAAGAACGACCCCAAGTTTTTCACTGATCCCAAGGCGTTGAGCATAAACGCCCATTATCTGAGAACCATGCCTGTGGAAGAGATAGCCGCCATGACAAAACCTGATTTTCAGGCCGTGGGCCTTTGGGATGACGCCTGGGAAGGTGAAAAAAGGGAGTGGTTTCTGAACACCATTGACATGATACGGTCGCGCTTCCATACCCTGAAGGATTTTCTCACCGAAGGCAGGGCATATTTTTCAGATGAATATGAATTTGATCCCAAGGCATTGAAAAAGCACCTTTTCAAAAATGAAGGGTTGAAAGAGTGGCTTCCTGTTCTGGCTGAACGGTTCAGGGCATTGGATGAGTGGACCCTTGAAAGTACTGAAAGGGCGGCAAGGGACTATGCCGATGAGCTTGGCGTGAAGCCAGGCGTTGTAATAAACGGAATACGCGCTGTCGTAACAGGCCAGATAAAGGGGCCGGGGCTTTTTGACGTTTTGATGGCAATAGGCAGGGAGCGTACTGTCAGCCGCCTTGAAAAGACGCCTGAACTCTTTGAGGGCAGGGAGTGAGCATGGGATGGAACGCCCCCTCTGTGTCCCGCAATACCGGAGAAGGGGTTTGCCTCTATTCGCAGGATGTTGGTTTATGCATGATACTTTATCTGAAGTCAGGGGGAAGTTCTCCAGGGAGCGGGGCAGGGCAAGGGCCTTTTTCACCCGCACCGCCTTTCTTTTTCCCCTGATAGAAAGGCGTCTGCTGTCTGATTACAGGAAGGGGCTTGATTTTATTAATCTGCCCCTTGAGTTCTCGGTGCTTGACATAGCCACCGGAACCGGACTGCTGGCAGGCCTGTTCTCGGAAAGAGGCCACGTGGATGTGTCCGGCATTGATTTCTGCGCTCCCATGGTTAAGCGCGCTTCAGCCAGACATCCTTCCGTCAGTTTCAGGCTGTTTGACCTTGTTGACCTTGACACTGTGGAGAGCGCGTCCTTTGACGTGGTGAGCATGGCCTTTTTTCTTCATGGGGCAAGCCGTGATTTCAGACGGTTCGTTCTGTGTCATTCCGCAAGGATATGCCGTGAGGCTGTGGTTGTCATTGACTATTTCAGAAGGGGCAATCTCTTTGTGGAGTTGATAGAATGGATTGAAGGACCTCATTACAGGGAGTTTGTGAAGAGATCCGGAAAGAGGGAATTCATGGCTGCCGGTCTCTCCATTGAAAAAAAGAAGGCATTGTCCGGTCTGAGCGGTATCTGGCTTTGCAGGCCTGACAGGGAAGGGCCTTTGAAACAGCCGGTTAAGCCGCAGGGAACAGGGCGTGATTTTTTAGCCGGAGGCAAAACAGATGAACAGGGATAAATGGAACAGTCAGTGGGGATTTGTGATAGCCGCCATAGGTTCTGCCATTGGACTTGGAAATGTATGGCGTTTCAGCTACATGACCTATGAATATGGAGGGGGGGCCTTTCTCGTGCCTTATTTCATGGCCCTTCTGACCGCAGGCATTCCTTTGCTGCTCCTTGAGTTCGCCATGGGGCACCACAGGTCAGGCTCAGCGCCAATGGCGTTTGCGAGGATTAACCGCAAATGGGAGTGGATGGGATGGTGGGCCGTGATCTTTGTAATGTTCGGCATTGTCCTCTATTACAGCGTGGTCATAAGCTGGTGTCTCAACTATTTTATATTCTCCTTCAATCTCTCATGGGGTGATAATCCTGACGCCTTCTTTTTCAGGGAATATCTTGCCGTGTCGGATTCACCCCTTGAGCCCGGAGGCATCCGGCTTCAGGTGGTGGGCGCCCTTGCGGTGATATGGTTTGTAAACTGGCTTATTGTGTTCAGGGGCGTAAGGGGCGGCATAGAGATAGCAAACAAGATTTTCATGCCCCTTCTTTTTCTGCTGACACTGTTTCTGGTATGCTGGGCGGTAACCCTTGACGGGGCATCCATTGGCATCGCGGCCTATATCACTCCTGATTTTTCCAGAATTTCAGATATAAATGTATGGATTGACGCGTACAGCCAGATATTTTTCACATTGAGTCTGGCGTTCGGAATCATGGTGGCCTATGCCAGCTACCTTCCTTCAAAGGCGGATATCACCCGTAACGCAATTGTCACCGCCGTTACAAACAGCGGCTTTTCCCTGCTTTCAGGCTTTGGCGTCTTTGCTGTGCTTGGTTTCATGGCGTCTTCCCAGGGAAAGGCAGTGGGCGATGTCGTCTCACAGAGTATCGGTCTGGCATTCGTTGCCTATCCCAGGGCGCTTTCAGTCATGCCAGGGGGGCAGGTTTTCGGAGCCCTTTTCTTTTTCAGCCTTGTTATGGCAGGGCTCTCTTCTTCAGTTTCCATTATAGAGGCCTTTGCCTCTGCCATGATAGACAAGTTCGGGCTGAGGCGCGGACCCTTTGTGACCATCCTGTGCCTCGCGGGTTTTTCCGGTTCCCTTGTCTTTACACTGAACTCAGGTCTGCTCTGGCTTGACATAGTT
>CAYXYO010000030.1:0-3265 GCA_964469365.1 uncultured Desulfobacterales bacterium
GGTCGCTGTATTTACGTCCAATAAGACGCTTGGCCGCAAATATGGTGTTTTCAGGGTTGGTGACCGCCTGACGCTTTGCCACCATGCCCACCAGCCTTTCACCCTTGTCGGAAAAGGCCACAACAGACGGCGTGGTGCGCCCCCCTTCCGAATTCGCAAGGACCTTGGGTTCCCCACCCTCCATGACAGCTACACATGAATTGGTTGTCCCAAGGTCAATACCTATTACTTTGCCCATAATTGAAATTCCTCCTTTGGAAAGAAATTGTTTTTTTATTTGGTACGAAATTGTTTATTGTAACAACTGGTTGCAAGTTTCAGGCAATCAGTTACGAGCTTAAATGTAAGCACTCTCGCCACCTTGTCCAGTTTTCAATCAATTATTTTTTGCCACTATCACCATTGCCGGTCTCAATACCCGGTCATGCAGGGTATAACCCCTGAGCAACTCCTTGATAACGGTGTTGTCCTCAAAATCATCACTCGGCTCAACTGTAAGGGCCTCATGTTTCTCCGGATCAAAGGGCTGCCCCTCGGCATCAAAAACCTTGAGACCGAATTTTTCAATAACCTTGAAGTATCCTGAAAGGGAAAGTTCAATGCCTTCAATCAGTTTCTCGGCGTCACCGCTATCCTTGGCAGACTCAATCGCCCGCTCAAGGTTGTCAAGGAAGGGGAGCAACTCCTTTGCGAAGGACTCAAGGGCGTACTTCATGTGTTCAACCTTTTCCCTCTCTATCCGTTTCTTGAAATTGTCAAGCTCCGCCGCAAGTCGAAGCACCCTGTCCTCGCACTCCTCAAGCTCCCGCTTCTTCTGTTCAAGCATCTCCTCAGGGGTTTTTCCCCCGTTTTCATTTTCCGTCACAGACTCTTCAGCCTTTCCTGTGTCATCCTGCCGCGACTCTTCAGCTTCAGTGTCCATTCTCTTTTCTTCTGACTGGCTCATATCCTTAATAACACTCCCTTGATCCATATTTTTTACATATATGTTTGAATGCAGTATTTTTAATCTGAAGGCGCCCTGCGAAACGGCATTTTTCAGCCAGCGCCGCATTGTGATAACAGCGCCTCTTTTTGATTTTCCTGTTTCCTGCGCCGGACCGAAAATTCCATCTTTTCAAGGCACTTTTGAAATTAAGTATGCCTCGGTGCCGTGTCAAGAAGGATAAAAAAAATTGCCAAACCCCATTTAACAGGAGTTGCAGCAGAAAAAATGGACCGCGCATTATTAATGAGACATGAAAAATATTTACAAAATTGTATTGAACAGCCGGTTTTAACATAGTATTCTGCCATGGAAATTCATCAGGACATGCGCCGCATGCGGAGATTAAGGGAGCTTCAGCATGTTGCGTATGACCGCAACACCTGTGGGGTGCCTTGCGAAAGTGCCTTTTGGAACCCATCGCCGAGTTGTTGCCGAAATGAAAAAGCGCATATTTTCAATTACCGCGTCCTTTGATTTCGTTGCTGCTCGCGCTGAGCCTGAAAATTCATCTTTTCAGGGCACCTTCTGTTTAATGTCTATTTGGGAGGAAAGTTATTATGAGTGACATTAAGGAACATTTTTTTCTTATGGGCGGACTGCTCTGTTTTTTTATTGCTGCCATTGCGGCGCTGCCTACCGGGGCCGGCGCCGGGGGGGGACAGGCGTATCCCAACGGGGCTGAGGCATTCATGCCCGGGGCCGCTCCGCCTCCGGGTCTTACCATGATAAACTATATGTATTTCGGCTATTCAGGAAAACTTGTGGATGATGACGGAGATGACACGGACCTGCTTGACAGCGCAAACGTATGGGCCGATCTGGTACGTCTTATATGGATATCAGATTTCCGCATGCTGGGCGGCAACTACGGGCAGCATCTTTTCCTTGGGCTTCTTAACAAGGATCTGGAATTCAGCGTTCCGGTAGGACCTACAGGAAAGACGGATTACAACCACTTTACATCTCCTTACCTTATATATTCACCCTTTCTTATGACCTGGCACCTCATGGAAGGCAAACTACATATTGCCACAAGCCTGGCAGACATATACGTCCCCTTTGACAACGAGGCTGAAAACAACCTGGCTTCCGCGGGACGCAACTTCTGGACATTCGAACCTGTGGCGGCCATAACCTATTTCCCTGACAAGTACTGGGAGATGTCCATAAAATTCATGTATGATTTCAATACAAGGGAAAAGGATTATGTGTCAGGGGCGCCCGTTACGGTTGACCGCTCTCCAGGACAGGAATTTCATTTTGACTTCAATTTTTCCTATGCGATCATGGAAAATTTCAGGGTGGGGCTCAACGGTTATTTTTACCAGCAGACAACTGATGATGAATTTCATGGTCTGAATGACCTGCCAGGCCCGCTTCAGGATGCCTTCAAAAACATGGAAGGCGAGAGATCAAGGGCCATGGCCCTTGGACCGGGGTTGTTTTATCAATATAAAAATATTATGACTACCCTCCGGTATCAACACGAATTCATGGTAAGGAACAAGCCGGAACTCCAGAATGTCTGGTTCAAGGTTATCTACGTATTTTAGGAGTAATTTTAATGAACGACAACTACATTATCCATCTTGATGAGAAGGAACTTCCAACCGCATGGTACAACATACTGCCTGACCTTCCGGAACCACTGGCTCCTCCCCTGAGTCCGGCAACAGGAGAACCTGTAAGTCCTGATGAACTCAAGGCGATCTTTCCTGACGCGCTCATAGCCCAGGAAATGAGCCCTGAACCATGGATAGAGATACCGGAAGAGGTGCGTGAAATCCTGAAGCTGTGGCGTCCAAGCCCCTTGCACAGGGCAAGACGGCTTGAAAAGGCCCTGGGCACACCGGCAAGGCTCTATTACAAAAACGAGGGGGTAAGCCCTCCCGGCAGCCACAAGCCCAACACGGCTGTTCCACAGGCATATTACAACAAGAAGGCCGGCATAAACAACCTGGCCACTGAAACCGGGGCGGGCCAGTGGGGAAGCGCCCTTTCCTTTGCGTGCAAACTTTTTGACATGCACTGCACGGTCTACATGGTAAAGGTAAGTTATGAGCAGAAACCATACCGCAGGATTCTGATGCACATATGGGGCGGCGAGGTATATCCCTCTCCCACAGACAGAACAAACGCGGGCAGGGCAATACTTGAAAAGAATCCGGATTCAATGGGAAGCCTTGGCATTGCCATTTCCGAGGCGGTGGAGGCGGCAGCCACAAGCGAGGATACAAACTATGCTCTGGGCAGCGTGCTCAATCATGTCCTTTTGCA
>CAYXYO010000031.1:0-2811 GCA_964469365.1 uncultured Desulfobacterales bacterium
TCTGTTCCCACAAGATTTCTTGACAGTGGCATAATCAGGACACTGTTCAGGTTCGGCAAGGATGAGATGCCGTCAGGCCCCTTGGAAATCAACAGACTGGACAGACCTGTTCTCTACAGGTACTACAAAAAGGGTTGGACACGCTTCAATCAGTAAACCGGCAACAGACAAAACCTCAAGGAGAAAGAGATGGGACTCTGGGACAAGCTGAAAGGCGAATTTATTGATGTCATAGAATGGGTTGATGACACCGGCGACTCCATAGTATGGAAGTTTCCAAGGTATGAAAACGAGATAAAAAACGGCGCACAACTCACGGTCAGGGAGAGCCAGGTTGCTGTTTTCATGCACGAAGGCCAGATGGGAGATATCTTTACTCCGGGACGTTACGAACTTACGACAAACAACATCCCCATACTGACCACCCTTGAAAGCTGGAAATACGGCTTTGACTCGCCTTTCAAGTGTGACATATTCTTTGTCTCCATGCGGCAGTTTACCGACCTGAAATGGGGAACCAAAAATCCAATAATGATGCGGGACGCCGAATTCGGACCAGTCAGACTCAGGGCATTCGGCTCATACTGCATACAGGTTTCAGACCCCGGCCGGTTCATACTGCAGATTGCTGGCACTGACACAGAATTCAGCACCATTGAAATAACAGGACAGCTAAGGAACATACTTGTCAGCAGGTTTGCCGATGCCCTTGCCGAAACAGGTATACCTGTCCTTGATCTTGCCGCCAACTATAATGAGATAGGAGAACATCTAAGGGGCCGGCTACAGCCCGAATTCAGCGAATACGGCCTGAAACTCACCAAGTTCCTTGTTGAAAACATTTCGCTTCCCGACGAGGTCGAAAAGGCCCTGGACAAAAGAACACAGATGGGAGTTATCGGCAACCTTGACAACTACACAAAGTTCCAGACAGCAGAGGCCATTGAGGCAATGGCTGAAAATCCCGGCGGAAGCGGAAACGCAATGGGGCTGATAGCCGGAATGGGCATGGGGAATATCATGGGAGGCGCAATGCAGGCCGGAGCGTCAGACGTAGCAAACCGGAACGCATCGCAGCCGCAACAGCAGGGACCGCCGCCGCTTGACAATTCCTCCACGCAGTGGTACGCGGCCATCAACAATCAGCAGGCAGGCCCTTTTTCAGAGACAGAACTGCGGCAGCTTGCCGGACAGGGACAGATAACGCCGGAAAGTCTGGTATGGAAACAGGGGCTCCCGGACTGGACCGCAGCCAAAAACCTTCCGGAGCTGTCAGGCATATTCCGGGCCGGCCCGCCTCCACTTCCGCCACAACGATAATAATGGAGATGTCACAACCAGCCTGTTATGTGCTGGACAAATCAATGATAATTTGCCACACTCGAGGCTGACAACCAGAGGCACATGTCAACTGGGTGCAAAGAACCAATTGAAACCACAGGGATTTATCACCTTAAAACAGACATCATACCAGACGACTCAGTTTGCTTCACATCTGGCATAAAACATGGCCTCGTCCCTCAGGTATTCAGCCACTGAATCATCAAGGAACCTTGGGGCGCACCGCCATCGCCAGTTGTTGTCAGGGGCGCTGGGGATATTCATGCGGCAGTCAGCACCAAAGCCCAGCACATCCTGAAGCGGCACCATGGCAAGCCCTGCAATGGATGAATAGGCCATTCTGATAAAATCGCGGTGTATGCTGTTCCCGTCGCTGTTGGCGTAACGCCTTGCCCTGGCCTTGCTTTCAGGGCTGTTTGCCGGATCAAGATACCAGCCCACCATTGTGTCATTATCGTGGGTTCCGGTATAGACAACACAGTTGGCATCCCTGAAGTTGTGGGGCAGATAAGGATTGAGGTTATCTGAATCAAAGGCAAACTGAAGCACCTTCATACCCGGGAATCCGAGCTGCCTCCTCAGTTTTTCCACCTCAGGAGTGATTGTCCCAAGGTCTTCAGCCACTATCTCAAGCCCCCCACTGCCCTGAAAAACACGGTCAAAGAAACCCTTGCCAGGCCCCTTTATCCATCTGCCCCTGACAGCTGTCTCTTCCCCTGCCGGTATGCTCCAGTAGGCCTCAAAACCGCGGAAATGATCTATTCTCAGCATGTCGAGCAGGTCCGAAAGTCTGGTGAACCTGGAACGCCACCACTCATAGAGGGCGCTATTTATCCTGTTGCCATCCTTCCAGCGATACAGGGGATTTCCCCATCTCTGGCCATCGGGACTGAAATAATCAGGAGGCACGCCTGCAACCGATAAAGGAAGACGGGTAACGGGATGAAGCTGAAAACAGTTCTGGTTTGCCCAGACATCTGCGCTGTCAAAGGCCACATAAACAGGCATGTCGCCAAAAAGCGCTATCCCGGCTTCAGATGCCCTTTGCATAAGCCTCTTCCACTGACTCTGAAACATCAACTGTACAAAGGCGTGAAACTCTACAGTTTCCTTCATCTCCCTCAGGGCCTGCTCCAGCGCGGCCGGTTCAAGGCGTGCCAGTTCCCCAGGCCACAGATTCCAGGGTCTGCCTCTGAATCTCTCACGCAGGGCCTCAAAAAGGGTGTAATGATAAAGCCAGCTTTCAGAATCCGCAAAATCCTTCAGGACTTCGCGGCGTCCCTTTGCCTTGCTACCTGAAACAAAGTTTCTGTAAGCCTTTCCCGCCAGTCCGGCCTTCCACCTCTCAACCCTGGGGAAGTCCACCAGATATTCTGAAAAATCAGGATGTTCCTGAATATCATCCCTGGCAAGCAGCCCATCTTCATAAAGGAGTTCCGGCGAAAGCAAAAGGGGATTGCCAGCAAAGGC
>CAYXYO010000032.1:0-3356 GCA_964469365.1 uncultured Desulfobacterales bacterium
TTAATGCCAACCTGTCCCATGCCGATTTTACTGAATCCAGCTTCAAGGCCGCGGACCTTTCCATGAGTAATGTGGCCCATTCCATATTTAACAATACAGATCTGAGGCAGGCGCGTCTGCGTCTTGTCAGGGGATACAGACAGGCCAAATGGATAGGGGCTGACATAAGGGATATCAATTTCGCTGGCGCCTATATAATGCGCCGTTTTGTCATGGACCAGAACTATTTGAAGGAGTTCAGGCAAAGCGGCAGGTTCGCGCCGTTCCTTTACATGCTCTGGAAAATATCCAGTAACTGCGGAAGGAGCATGGCCCTGTGGAGTCTGTGGATATGTGTTCTTGCCCTTGTTTTTGCTGTTATATATTATTTCATAGGGTTTGAGCCCGGCCCTTACCCAACGCCTGTTTCAGCCCTTTATTTCAGTGTTGTAACAATGATGACCCTGGGGTATGGTGATGCGGTTCCAAACACAACAGCGGGACAGGTTGTGGCAATGATAGAAGTGGTAATTGGTTATGTAATGCTGGGAGGGCTGCTTTCCATTTTGAGCAACAAGATTGCCAGAAGGTCAGAATAGAGCCCTGTGTCAAGAACGGTTCAGACCGGCAACTATTTTTGATGGGAAGAGACAGGGGTTTTTGAATATGGCTTTTTTTGATTTTTTAAAACGCAGGCACAAAAATCCGCGCCAGGAGCTGCTTGGGCTGCTTGAAGGTTATGAACTGCCCTCTTTTCCCGTTGCTGTAATGCGGGTTCTTGAGATGCTGCGCGACCCGGAGGCTCCTCTGGATAAGATAGCAGAGCTGGTTACGGCAGACCCGGGCATGCATATCATGGTGCTAAAGACCGTTAATTCCGCAGCCTTTGGGCTCACCAAAAAAATCAGCAATGTCAAACATGCCATAACCCTCCTCGGCAAGGCAAGGCTTGAGACCTTGATTTTGCCTTTTGCCGTGAAACATTCCCTTCCCTCGTCAGGATACACATGTTTTGACGCGGGACGGTTCTGGCTTGCCAGCGCCAGGAGGGGGTGCATGGCTGGATATCTCGCAGAGAAAATTAACCCGTCCATCCGCATGGAATCTTTTACAGGCGGGCTGCTGCAGGATATGGCTGTTCCGGTTATTTCCGCTGTAAAGGAGTCTGACTACTGCACCCTGATAGATCAATGGAACAGGGACAGCTCTGTAAATCTGAAGCAGCTGGAGCGGGACAGCATCGGTTTTGATCATCAGGCCATAGGCGCTCTCATGGCTGAAGAGTGGGGGTTTCCGGATTTTCTTACCAGGGCGATCCTTGAACATCATGAAGATATTGTTCCCGGAGATACCCTCGCGCCAGTCAAGCTGGCTTCCTGTCTGCGCTATTGTCAAGATGTTGAAGAGAAGGAACTGAAGGATTTTATGTCCGGTTTTATACATGAAAAAACCTCTCTTCCGGAGGATGTTCTTGTTGAAGTTATTGACAGGGCCTTTGACGACGCCTCTGAATTTGCCGCCATGTTCGGATAGGGTTTGCGCAGCGCGTTGACCCCTTGACATTTTTTGTGCCGCTCTTAGTTTGTGTTGTACAGTAATGGCAGTATCCCTGTAAAAACAGTTGGTCTGCAAAAATCATGATTTTTTGTTTTACGGAAAAAGATATGTCCGTGGTTGATGAGTCCCTTCATATAGCAGAGGATATCATCAGCGATTTCTTTTCTGTCACCAGTAATCACTGGTTAATGAACCAGTATGAAGTACGCACCATGGTTGACATTACGGACCATGCGGTTTTTCAGGAAACAGGGTGGTTTGCCCATCTTTTAAGATACAGCAGGCCTGTCAGTGAAAAAAATTCAGCGGTTGACAATCTCGATTTTTACAGGATCTGTCTTAATGACAGCAAAATTTTGGGCTTTACTGAAAATGGCAGACCTGACAGGTTGTTGCCCTTTCTTATCTATGTGCTTACCCATGAGCTGGTTCATATTATCAGGTTCAGCAGGTTTTACTGTTGCCCTGATGTGTATGACAGACGTGAAGAGGAGATCACTGTACATGCCATAACACGGGATATACTTTCAAAAAGACGGATTGACGGTATGCGGTCAACCCTGGATTTTTTCAGGGCCGTTGCCCTGGATTTGGACAGAGAGAAAAACTTTATTAAAGATGATATGATTTTTTCAAATACAATTAACAGGAGTGATAAAGATGCCTATTTATGAGTATCAGTGCGAATCTTGCGGTGATGTGGTGGAACAGTGGCAGAGGATGTCAGACCCGCCACTGGATAAATGTGAATCCTGCGGCGGTAAAATGCACAAACTGATTTCACAGTCATCTTTCCACCTCAAGGGTTCAGGGTGGTATGTTACCGACTATGGGGCTGACAAAAGCGGTTCCTCTCCCGCTAATGGAAAGGCCGGGACAGGAGATAAGGCGAAGGCAGGGGAGCCGTCAGGCTCCATGAGCAAGGCCCAGGAAAAGAAGAACACTGAATAGGGTGCTGTCTGTGGGGTGTTGTGTCTGGTCAGGGTCTCTTTCCGGATTGTCCACCGGACGCGGTTGTAACCGATATGCAAAAAGTCTCCAGAGGTAATTTTTATGCTGATTGTAATGGGCCGTCAGGCCACGGATGAAGATGTTGAAAATGTCGTAAGACACATTGAGGGTGACGGCTGGACAGCCAAGCAGATACCTGGAGGAGACAGGGTGGCCATAGGGGTGCTCCGCAACAGCGGGGCGGTTGACCCCTCGATCTTCCTTGACATGCCCGGGGTCAGGGAGGCTATTGCCGTTTCAAAACCCTACAAGCTGGTTAGCCGGGAGATGCATCCTGAGGATACCCGCATAGAATTTGACAACGGCCTTGTCCTTGGAGGCGGCCGGACGCTTCTCATGGCAGGGCCATGCGCTGTTGAAAGCGAGGCCCAGGCCCTTGCCATTGCCAAAGAGGTGAAAAAGGCCGGGGCCCTGTTTTTCAGGGGCGGGGCATTCAAGCCGCGCTCTTCTCCATACAGTTTTCAGGGGCTTGGCAGAAAAGGGCTTGAGATTCTGGCCAGGGTGCGTGAAGAGACTGGGCTGCTCATAGTGACAGAGGCAACAGACCACGAAGTGCTTGACATGGTTGAGGAGTTTGCCGATATTATTCAGATAGGAACCCGCAATATGCAGAATTACCGTCTGCTTCAGAGGGCAGGACAGGCAGGGAAGCCGGTCCTGCTAAAGCGCGGTATGAGCGCGACAATGGATGAACTCTTCATGGCCGCCGAGTATATAATGGCAGAGGGTAACAGCGAGGTGATACTGTGTGAGCGCGGAATCAGGACCTTTACCCGGCACTCCAGAAACACCCTTGATCTCAATGCCAT
>CAYXYO010000033.1:0-17699 GCA_964469365.1 uncultured Desulfobacterales bacterium
CAGCCGCCATGCCTCGGACTTTCCCGATAAAAAATCCAGTTCCACCTTCAACTGCCCTGCCTCTCTGTATAGCCTGTCTGCGAACAATTGTTTTTTTTCTGCTTTTTCAAATACCATGGAAGCATTCTCCTGCATCTGTCTTTTCCATTTCCTGCCCTGAGCCCGATTAATACTGAACCCTGAAGCAATCTGACTGGTGGTCTCTTCCCCTTTGATGGCTTCCAAAGCAACTTTGGTCCTGAACTCTGCACTATACTTCTTCCGGGCCATTTTTCTTCTCCTTTCACCATAGATTTTTCTTTACTCCATATAGTGAAAGCGAACAGTGAGTGCTTCAGCACTGACGATACTCATTGTCGAAAAAGGGGGCCCACCTCACCAACTTGGGCAGTAAGTCCTTTGGCTCCTTTGGTACTGGTAATTTTTCTTGGCAATATTCGGGCAGATCGTTTATTCTGTTTGTACTTCATGGAAATGGTGAGTCCTCTCCTTTATTGGTTTGTTTTTTAATCTGCTGAGAATATTGTCATTTTCACAATTTTTTCAAGCAATTGCAGGATTTAGGTATAAAAAGACCGGAGGTTTTTTTATGAAAATCAAACTTTATTTTATTAAGGTTTGTCTCTTGACAGTTTTTTTTACATCCCTGGCGTTTGCCGGCAATAGCCTCCCTGATACTGGTCAGACATGGTGTTATGACTCTTCATGGTCTGTTGTGGACTGTATCCTTGGGGATCAGTGTGGTCAGGACGGATGTTATGACGGTAATGTGCCAGACTTCGAAACGGTTTGTGACTTCTATGAACACACTGGAGAAACCATATGTGTAAGTGGCGATGACCAGGTTTATCTCATCGACAACAATACAGGTTTATGGTGGATGAAGACTACAGGCGGGGAGTTCATGTCGTTCGATGAAGCCGTTCAATATTGCGATTCATTAATACTTGGAGAGCATGATGACTGGAGGGTCCCAGAGATATACGAGTTGGAAACCATTACCAACTATGGCATGTCGGAATATGCGATTGATATGGATGTGTTCGATATGCCCTCTGTGGAAAACGATGATTATCAGCCCCCTTCAGGCAGAAGTCTGAAACGGAAGCCTTTACCAGAGAGCAGGCCGCAAGCAAAATTTTTCTCGAATACATCCAGCAGTGACGAGGTTGGGTGGCTCGTCATAGCCAATACAGGAGCCATTGATTTTTTCTATAGTAACAATGTTGCTTCAAGTTCTTACAATAAATTCTATGTAAGGTGTGTTCGCGGTAAGAAGTTGAGCCGTGGCAATTTTATTGACAACGGTGACGGCACTATAAGTGATCCTGACAACGGTCTTATGTGGCTGAAAGAAGTCTCACAGGAATATACATGGGACGATGCCATGAATTACTGCCAGTCTCTCGACTTTGCAGGCCATTCAGACTGGAGGCTTCCAAATATTCGTGAGCTTTCCACGAATGTCGATTACACCAGCGGGTCGGGTGCCCCATTATACGATGTGTTTGCAAAGAAATACAACGACTTGTGGTCATCTACCACAGTGATATCACAGCCTGAAATGGCGTGGATAATAAACAGCTTTGGCGGATTTCATGAGTTTTCCGCAAAACAGGAATCGTGGAATGTAGCAAGGTGCGTCAGAGATATCGAGGAATCCAACTCCCCGATATGCATGGCCCCTGCTCCACAGCCTCCAGCAGCTCCAAAACTTTCCATTTTTCTTGACGGACTCGATGTGACTGCAAGCTGGAATGCCGTTGACGGCGCTATGGGTTATATACTGTCTGCCGCCCCATATCCATTTGAGGGAAAGGATACCATATCCACATTCGATATGGGAACAGATACAGAGGTGTCGGCAACGCTGTGGCCAGGAGCAGCATATTACATTGCCGTTCAATCATATAATAATTTTGGAACCAGTGATTATTCCAATGTTGAACTCATAAATTTTCCATTGACAGTCTGGTAATGGATTCAATTCTCAGCCGTCCCGATATTGTATCGGGTCGGCTGAAAGCGTTTGTTGGCAACTAACCCTACAACGTCACTTAATGTTGATTACCCCTTGAATCTTATACACATAACCTGCCACGTTGCGAAATAAAATCCAAAAGGAGGCAGGTCATGTTACCGGAAATTCGTTGCCACGATTACCTGTTTGATGTACCAAAATTCGACATTAATGCTGGCGATGTTAATGGGTTTATGGATGAACTCAAAGGGTGATAAAGCTCCATCCATTACTCTATCGCAGCTTAGAGTGCTTCTGGAAACGGTACCGCCGCTACGACATTATGACATTATGACATAAATGATGCCATAGAACGTGTGGCATGGGTCCAGAAAATCATGCTGCATACCTTTCGCACCGGCGGAAAAACATTGCAAAACGTAAATGAAGATATAAGTTTCGTTGTAGGGTTAAGGTGTTCAGAAAATTTCCAGCCGCCATGCCCCCACCGGACAGCTGTGCCGCCCTGAAAGATAAGGTAACCTTGAGAAATCTTATTTTATAACTTTGAAGTTATCGGAAACCATATAAAATAACAATGGCAACTATCCATTGCTGCTCATTTGGACTTGATATTGAATCCAAATGAGCTCTTTCTAATATATATTTGGTTTCCCGTTATATTGTGTGGGCTTAATCCATTTATAAGCAAATTCACACAATATGACGAGGAACCACCGTCCTTTTTCAGGACACCTATTTATTTTCAGTGTATTTTATCAGTTCGTCATTTACAGATTCTATTACCGTCTCCCATGTGCCTGAGGCAGGTTTGCGGAATGTTTTCAGGGTTGGATACCAGGGAGAGATATCTTTATTTACTGGCCAGCACCAGTGGCTATCCTCTGTCAGCATGACCAGACATTTTTTCCCCATTGCGCCAGCGAGATGGGCAACAGTGTTGTCAACCGTGACTACAATATCCAGTTGTTCTATTATCGCAGCGAGATGGGCAAATGAGAGTATCTCATGTCCTTTTTCAGTAATGTTCATCCGGGTCAGTATCTTGTTTTCATCATTGGATATTGCGGGTTGCAGACTGTGCCAGTGAAGCCCATTTTGTTTTATCAGGCTGGCAAGTTTTTCAAGGGGGCATGATTTTGTCATGTATCTGCTGTCATGCCATGCCAGCCCTGCCTTTATCTGGTTGTTTTTTTCCAGGAGAGGGACCAGCGTGCCGGTGGGTACGGTTATATATTCTGAAAATGATGATGTTCCCTTGGGAAATGATTTTGAGATATCCATTAGATCCATCAGATCCAGCACTGAGCAGTATTCATCAAATTCATTTTCCATGACTTGTTGAGGGATTTCTGCCTTGCTTACTCCTTTGATTGCGCCCATAATGGCCCTGAGCGGTTCAGGGGCGGCAACAATGAGTTTTCCGCATAATGTGGCTGCGTCAGGCAGGAATCTGGCGAGAAGAATGGCGTCGTTGACACATTGCTCAGTATGAACAAGAAGTGTGCCTGCGCCAAGGGCAGTTCCTTTCCAGTGTGGTTTGGATGAATGAAAGGCCGCGAAATTACCAAGTTCCCTGCGCCATTTGTATTCATGTGCCCCTTTATCATATTGTCCCAGACGCATCATTGCCTGGCCCAGGCCATAATGGGCTGCTGCAAAGGCATTGTCTGACTCAAGCGCCCTGTTGTAATAGTCAATTGCTTTTTCAGGTTTTGTCATACGTTGTAAACAGTTGCCTGCAAGAAGGGCTGCATTGGCGTCGGTTGGTTCTGTTTGGAGAAGTTTGTCAAGGGCTGCCACGGCTTCCTTGTATTTTCCAAGAGAGGCAAGGGTATCTCCAAGCATGTAAAGGGCACGGGAATGGTCAGGTTTTTCCTCAAGCACGGCACGGAATCTTGATGCCGCCTCTTTCAGCTTGCCATCACGTCTCAGCAGGGTCGCTGTGCTGATTTCATTTTCAACGGGATCTGTCTCAGCCACTTTTTTGAGGGCCTGATCAGGCAGGGAATATGAAGAACGCACAAATGGATCGGATAAATCGAGCAGTGCTGGAAATTTCCACGGCAGGACCTGTACGGCAAAGATTTCCTGAACGCCGGATTCAAAGGCAAGCCAGCCTGGTATGGAACCGTCACGCAGGTCAACTATCCATATGCCGCATTTGCGTTCAGGCCAGCGCATTGTCAGGGGAAGACCAGCAAAGACCGCTGTTTCCCGTACTTGAGACAGGCCGACAAGTGCATATGGACCTATAAAAGAAATGCCTCGGCAGAAACCGGGTACTTCGGCAACCGTTTCTGTGGCGCCATCAGAAGGATTGACGGTTAAAATCCTGCCTGCGCCTGATTCAAGAAGATAGAGTTTCCCATGATACCACCTTGGAGAATGGGGCATTGAGAGATGGCGGCATATGATCCTGTTTTTCTTGATATCTATGAGGATGCCTCCTGATGCCTTGTTTTTTCTCCATCCTGCCGGCGTATCTGTCTCTCCGAGAGCTGTGGCCCATGCCGGTTGGCCTTGTTTCATGGCAAGGCCGTTCAGGTGGCATCTGTCGCTCAGGTCATATGCCGATATGAAAGGCGGTGACCATCGTGGAACAATGCTGTGTTCAAGATCAAGTGTGCAAAGGGCTGACATTCTGGTGTTCAGAAGCCACAGTTCATTGTTTTTGTCAAAGGCCATTTCATGGATGTCAATGTCTCCGGTAATATGGAGTCGTCTGGGGATGAGGCATGCGTCATGCTGTCCTGCAGGATGAATTTTGGGGGCCACATCAGACATGTTGAAATAGTCCCATACCTGATAGCCGGTTCCTACAGAAAGTCTGGAACCTGACATGGCGATGCCCATGGGTTTTTCAATGGCTATGAAATGGGTGTTGAGTGTTTCGCTTGCGCGCAGCAGTATGAGTCTGCCTGCCTGATATGTGGATACGGCAAGGGAAACCCCTGCCTTTTGCAAAAGTTCATTAAAGGCAGGGGTATATTGGCTGGCAAGGGCTGCTTTTTCAGCAGTGGGGTTGTTCATCTACAGCTTAGTTATTTTTCTTTTGTCTGCGTCCCCAGAGTCCGGCTCCGAAGAGTCCTGTGATAAGGGCAAACAGGCCCCCTAAACTCATTGCAGGAGCAGGTACACCGGCAATCTCTGGTTTGGCTGCACGTGCAAGTTCAAAGGCGCCGATGTCACATGCAGTACCCTGCGGCCTGGATATGCCTCTCTGGTCGGTGGCAAGGGCGCACGCGTCGGCAGCATCAATCGCGCCTGAGCCATCCAGCAGGGCGTGGGTGGATGTAAGGCCGCCGTTGTCTTCAAGCGGGCCCAGTAAAGGGTCGCCCTGGGCGGTGCCGTCACATGTATCATCACCAAACCAGTTATGGCCGTTATCACTTATTATGGCCGGATAGACCGCGCCGGCATAGTAGTAATTGGTGCAGTCATTGTTTTGATTGCCAGCGACTATTGTGCCTGTAATGTCAACCGTTCCGATCGCGTTATATATTCCTCCGCCGGCGATTGTTGCGGAATTGTGGGCGACTGTACAGAAAGTCAGCGACATGCCGTTTTGAGAATAATTAAAAATTCCTCCGCCACGAGGGGCGTTGTTCCCTGAGATTGTGGAATTTGTAAGCTGTATGCTATGGTAGAGTGCATTCATAATTCCACCTCCGCCAGCACCGGGAGGTGCCGTATTATCAGATATAGTGCAGTTGTTTATGGTGGTGTTTCCATAAAACATCCCCATTATCCCGCTGCCAAAAATCGCTGTATTTCCTGATATTGTGCTGTTGCTTATGGTGGTGGTGCCATTGTTTTCCAGTATGCCGCCTCCAGCCCTTGTCGCATTATTTCCTGATATTGTGCTGTTGTTGATGGTGGTGCTGCCGCTGTAAATAAATAGACCTCCGCCGTAATCCAAAGCTGCATTGTTAGATATCTTACTGTCGTTTATGGTAATTGTCCCGTTTGCCCCTAATATTCCACCGCCAAACAACGCTGTATTTCCTGATATAGTGCAGTGGTTAATGGTCAGATTCCCCAGGTTTGTAATTCCACCCCCTGACATGGAGAGGGCTGAAGCACCTTTGGCAAACAATTTTTTCTTTAAAATAGACTGTGTTATTTCCGGTTTTTCTTTGAGGAAATTAAAGTCTGTTTTGAGGAGAGGTGGCGAAGTGTACGTTATACAAGAGCCATTACGCATGGTGGCATTGTTGATGGTCAGCGAGCCCGCCTGTCCAACAGAAAATATTCCAAATTCCGGAGTGCCTGTTTCATTGCTCCTTTCTATTACGGAGTTGTTGCCCTGTATGGTAACCTCACTGGTAATGACAGGAGTGCCTGAAGAGCCATAGGTCATGTTGTCAATATCGTCAAGGGTGATTGTGGAATTTTCAGGCAGTATAATGGTGTCAGCACCTGACCCCGCGCTGCATCCTGCCGAGACTGCATCTGTGTTTGCCGCATTTATGGCATCAATAAGAGAGCAGCTCGGCATGTTGACGGTGATAGTAGCTGCTTCAGCCATGCCGCTGCCTGCCATTGCCAGAGAACAGACCGCGGCAATTGCTGTGCATCCTTTTTTTTGCGATCTTTTTTTCGTTTTATTTTTGTTGTATTTGTGTCGGATGGCCTGTCGTGTCATAATCTTCCCCTCACCTTGAAAATTGTTTTGTAGACAATAAGTTAAATTTAACAAATAATATAATTCAGTGGGGGCTGTCAATATGATTTTGGTAATATTTCTTGAAATGTTACATAATAATGACAGGAGAGCGGTCGGGTTTGAAATAGATTCATAAAGAAAAAGGGGCTGAAATCTTATGTGGTTTCAGCCCCTTTGGTTTATGTTTTATGTTTGTATGTGGATTTTATACGATCTGTTCCTCTTCCCTGACCGTAATGGCTACCTTGTAGAGTATGGAGAGTATAAGTGCCCCCACGGCCCATATTGCAAGGGCAATTGCAAATTCAGGGAATGTTATCTGATACTCTGTGATACCCTCAAAGGGATTGGGAATAAAACCGCCGATTACAAGTCCGACACCCTTCTCAAGCCATGTGGAGAGGAACACCAGGAAACATCCCAGGGCCAGGAGCTTGAGATTGCGTCTGAAGGCAGGAACAAGCAGGATAAATACACTGATGAAACCGGTAAGAACAGATGTCCTCAGGAAGGGCACCAGCGCATCATGTCCATGGAGCCCGAAGAACATGTATTCAAGCGGATGAATATGTCCAGGTATATTGCTGTAGTATGCTGTGAAAAATTCCATGAACAGGAAAAATAGATTGACGATCATGGCATAACATACTGTGCGTGCAATATTCTGAATGGCATCCAGTCCAGCGTCAAACTTGCTTACCTTTCTGACAAAGAGCAGCAGCAGAATGAGCAGGGAAGGACCTGCAGCAAATGCTGAAGCGAGGAACCTGGGAGCCATTACCGCTGTCAGCCAGAGATGACGTCCTGGAAGTCCTGCGTAGAGGAAGGCTGTTACAGTATGGATTGAAACAGCCCATGGTATTGACAGATATATGAAGGGTTTTACCCAGCCCGGGCAGGGCAGGCCCTTCTTGTCTGCGAGCAGTGTGTTCCAGCCCACGATTACATTGATAAGAAGGTAACCGTTAAGAACTATCATGTCATAGAAGAGCATGGAGTTGGGGGTTGGAAACAGTACCACGTTCATCATTTTGTTCGGCTGCCCGATGTCAACGATGATGAAGAGCAGACACATGATGACCGCTGCAATGGCTATGAATTCACCGAATACAACCACCTTTGCATACTTGGTGTAATGATGGAGATATTTGGGAATGACGAGCATTACAGCCCCTGCCGCCACACCGACAAAGTAGGTGAACTGGGCGATGTAAACACCCCAGGAGACATCCCTGCTCATGCCGGTTATACCAAGTCCCGTGTTAAGCTGATGCAGATAACAGAGGAACCCCACGCCTATTATTGCCAGGAGAAAGATGATCCATCCCCAGAACCTGTTTGATGCATTTAACGCCTTTTCAATCATGGCAACCTCACACTAAGTAGAAGACTGAGGGTTTGGTGCCCAGCTCAAGTTTACGCCTGAGAGAGGTGCGCTCCCTCAATATTTTGCGAACATTTGAGTCCGGGTCGGCCAGATTCCCGAAGGTGAATACATGGGGAACCGCCTCAACACAGGCAGGCTGCAGTCCATCAGCCAGCCTTTCCACACAGAAATTGCATTTTTCCACCGCGCCTGGATAACGGGTCGGGAACTTCTTGTTGAGATCCTCAAACTTGAGGGCCGTTCTCGGATCCACGAAGTTGAAGCTCCTTGAGCCGTAGGGACAGGCCGCCATGCAGAAACGGCAGCCTATGCAGCGGTGATAGTCCATTGCGACTATGCCGTCAGGACGCCTGAAGGTCGCCTGGGTGGGGCATACCCGTACACAGGGTGGTTTGTCGCAATGGTTGCACATCAGCGGGAATGTCTTGTGCTCAAGCTCGTGCGCCTGATATTCATTATGTGAATCAGGGAATGTTCCTTCGTATGTTTCTCCCCAGAGCCATTTTATGGCGTGCTTGGGGTTCTCCATGTCAGGTACGTTGTGGGCATGGTGGCACGCATGGCTTGCCTTTTCCACATCGGCTGCTTCGCACCTGGTCATGTCAATCAGCATGGCCCAGCGCGTGCGGTTTTTGTCTTCGGCAGCTTCAGAGCCGTGACCGGAACCATGGGCGTCATGCCCATGGGATGCCTCCAGCGCACCTGGTTTCAACAGTTCGTAGGCGCCTGTACCACTCAGACCGAGAGCGGTCAGACCTGCCATTTTCAAGAATTTTCTTCTATCAATGCTCATAGCTTGCCCCCGTTCGGATCAATATGGCAGTCCCAGCAGTACGGAGCTGTCATTGCGTAAGTGTGGCACCTGTCGCAGAAATCCTTTTTGTTTGAATGACATTTCAGACAGGTATTCTGCAGGCTTATCTTTATCTTTTCGCCCCTGCTGTTTACAAAGGTGCGGTTACCGTTTCTCAGCGCCTCGTCACGCCACTCAACAAGGAGTTTCATGTGTGATGAGCGCATGAATTCAGTATCTTCAACACACTGCTTTTTAGCCATCTTGTTTATTTCCGGCGTATCAATACTCGGTTTCGGCTGCGGAGCAGCTGTCCCGTGGCTGTAGTAGAAGCCAAAGGTAAAGATACCGATGAAGATCGCCAGGCCTAAATATACTTTACCTGCATCATACATCTTCCTGTTCCTCCCCTCCTCTGCCGGGGATCTCTTCACCCCTCAGGTTAAGGGAACGGTCATTTTCCCCTTCCATGATGAGAGCGTTTGCCACAAGCTCGGAGACACCGGCAACCGCCACATCAGGCACCCAGTATTCCATGGATGCGGAAAGTACCGCCCTGTCAATTGCGCATACGTTTGCGAGGACATTTACACCATGTTTCTCATGCACATATTTAACCGCATTGGCCCTGGGCAGTCCGCCCCTGAGCCTGATTTCCATGTTCTCGCCTGCGTTAAGGCCTGATCCTGAACCGCAGCAGAATGTCTGTTCCCTGATGGTGTTTTCAGGCATTTCATAGAAGTTGTTGCAGACATTGTTGATGATATACCGCGGTTCCTCGAACATGCCCATTGCCCTTGAGGGGTTGCATGAGTCATGGAAGGTTACCGTCAGGTGATCGTTTCTGCTCTTGTCCAGTTTCAGCTTGTCGTGCTTGATAAGGTCAGCGGTGAATTCGGAAATATGAATCATCTTGCTTGACTTGGCGTTCTCAAACACTGTGCCTGTGTATGGGCTTTTGGGTACTTCAAGGAACCCCGGAGGTCCGTTGAAGGTATCCATATACTGATGGATAACACGCCACATGTGACCGCATTCGCCTCCAAGAATCCATTTTACTCCCAGACGTTCCGCTTCGGCGTATATCTTGGCGTTAAGGCGCTGTGCCATGTCAAAGGATGTGAAGAAACCGAAGTTTCCGCTCTCGCTGGCGTATGTTGACCATGTGTAGTCCAGCCCCAGATGCTCGAATATCATGAGGTAACCGGCCAGTGTATATATGCCAGGTTCGGCAAAAACGTCACCGGAGGGAGTTACAAAGAGTATCTCAGCGCCCTTCCTGTTGAAGGTGGGGTTGACTTTTACTCCTGTGAACTCCTCGATATCCATGGCAATGAACTCGATGTTCTGCTTGAAGGTGTGAGGCAGAAGACCGAGGTGGTTGCCTGTCTCGTAACAGTTGGAAACCGGTTCCTGTATCCAGTTGATATTGAGGCCAAAGAGGTTGAGAAGCTCACGCCCTATCATGGTTATTTCAGCTGTGTCAATTCCGTATGGACAGAACAGTGAACAGCGGCGGCACTCAGTACACTGGAAGAAGTAGTACCAAAGTTCCTTCAACACTTCCTTGGTAAGTTTCCTGGCCCCGGCAAGTTTGCCGAGTATTTTGCCTGCCTTTGTAAATTCTCCCCTATATACTGAGCGGAGAAGTTCGGCCCTTACAACCGGCATGTTCTTGGGGTCGCCTGAGCCAAGGAAAAAATGACATTTGTCAGCGCATGCCCCGCACCTTACGCAGATATCCATGAATATCTTGAAGGAGCGGTGTTTTTCAAGCCTTTCCTTCATGCCGTCAAAAAAGGTTTCCTCCCATCCTTCAGGGAGTCCCCAGTCGTCATCTTCAGGCTTCCAGTCCGGCTTGTTTGGTGTGGGCATGCCCACGGTTTCAAGTTTCTCTGGTTTTGCAGGATAGCAATAGACTCCTGGTTTGATTGTTACAGGAATGTCCATCCAGTCCTCGGTTTTAGGACTGAGATCTATCCGCAGCATTTCATTCGGTTTTAAATCTGCCATGATCCTATCCCTTTTCTACCGGTATGCCGGCGTCTTTCATCATATCCCTGTAAGCGTCCTCATACTCTTCATAACTGTGGAACTTGGGCGGTTTGCGCCACGGGTTGTCGTGATGAACCATTCTGTTGTTGTTGGCAAGATTCCTCGTGGGGCTCATGAAGACACCACCCATGTGCATAAGTTTGCTGAATGGAAAATAGGCAAGCAGAACACTAACAAGGGTAATATGTACAAAGAAAATAGCGCTTATCCCATCTGGTACTGTGGGGTGGAAACTTACGATTCCGTTGGCAAGGGCCTTGATAGCCACGATATCAACCCTGTACCAGAATCTCATCATAATGCCGGTGATGCCTATTCCGAGTATAAGAAAGAGCGGAAAATAGTCAGCCGGCAGGGAGATGAACCTGACCTTTGAAAGAAGCAGTCTCCTTCCAAGAAGGAAAAGCAGCGCCAGGATAAAAAAGATATCTGTAAGATACATGTAGGGATGACCTATCTGGAACATCCCGTCAACCTTGTCAATGAGTTCCACAAATCCCGGAACCGGCTGGAGAAAGATTCGCAAGTGCCTTATAGCTATGACCAGAAATGAATAATGGAAAAGCAATGCGAAGAGCCATAGCCATTTTGTGGGTCCGTATATAAGATAGCCTGATCTGAGATCGGCCTTGGTGTTTCTGAACAGGGATCTGAACAGAAAAACCTCAAAAAACATACGGAGCAGAACACCGCCGGTTGTGCTGGGGTTTTCAATCTTGGCCTGCTTGATCCAGGGCAGACTGAACTCCTGCCCTGCTGTGGTGGGAATCCTGAACGGGACCGGAGACTTGGCCCAGTAAGTAACTTTGTAGCAGAATCCGATAAGGAAAATTGCAAAAGCTACATACGGCAGGAGAACACCGAAAATGCCCTGCAGAAATGGTATCGAGCCGCCTATTAGCGCGACGATCACGATAGCCAGTACTGCACCGAGGGAGAACATAATCCTCATTACCTGTTACCTCGCTTCAGTTTAAAGTTAGTTGCCTTCGTTTACCTTCTCAATATGTTTTCTGCCGCGTTTGGGCATGTAGGAAGGACACATGCCCCCGGACAGGACAAACGGACGTTCCATGAGGTCCCTGTGTTTGACCTCCCAGACCTTCTCCCTGCACTGCATATATATGTCAAAGGCAGTCAGGGCAAGCTGGTCTATCCTGCTCTCAATCTCGAGCAGGCCCTCCACCATCTCCTGCTTCATTATTTGCTCTCCTGCCTTTTCCCTGAGAGCTTCCTTGAGGCTGAAGATGGCTGAAAGCGCGCCAGACGGGGTGAAGTCCTGGACAGCCCTTGGACGTATCAGGATGTCGAGAAGTTCCCTGACTTTTTCCCCATCTTTTGGGTTTATGATTTCGTCATAAAGGGGCCATACCGATTCCTGTATGGATGCGCCTATGGGATTTGCGAACTTGTTGCTTTCCTTGTTCAGAAATTCCGCTGTTTCAGATGGATAGGTGTGGTGAATCTTTTGCACCCATGCCTCTACAACAGGTCCTTTTTTCTGCATAAGGAGCGCAATGAATTCTCTGTATGAGTCGCCTGTCACTGATTTCTCCCCGCTGTTTTTAAAACTCCCCACTCATGGCTGAAAGAGTGGCCGGTTTTCTGAATGATGATTCAGAAATAACAGACTATCTATAGACAAAATGCCGTCAGGTGTCAAGTTAAGATTAACGGTTTCGCAACAAAAAGAGTTGACGCGTCATACTTTGTCCATGCTGTAAAAAGGGGGAGTGTGAAGGCTTTTTGTGGAAGACGGCCGTGGTTGTTGCAAAGCGTGTCTGAACCTTTTCCATGTTGCCTTGCGCGGCCTGTCGTGTTTAATTCCATGGCACCATGAAAATTTTGCTTGCAAATCCCTACTGCCTGGATCAAAGGGTCCAGGACTACGATATCAGAATCGTGCCCATAGGTCTTTATTATATAGGGGCAGTGCTTGTTGAGAACGGACATGATGTGAAAATCCACAACTGGCATGACGCAGCCGGCAGACTTGAGATGGTGGCTGATGTCATTGCCAGGGAACGACCCGGCATTGTTGGTATCTCCATTATGCACGCGAGCAGGTGGGGGGGGATAGATATAGCGCGGGTAGTCAGAAAGGTCGCGCCGGAATGCAGGGTGGTTTTCGGAGGCCCCGGAGCCACATTTTTATGGGAGCATCTTCTGAGACATTTCCCTGAGATAGACTGCATTGTGATGGGGGAGGGCGAGCTTACTTTTCTGGATATCGCAAGGGCCGCGTTTTCTGAAAACAGCGCGGAGGGATTCCGGAAAGCCCTCTGCGGGATTCCCGGCATAGCCTTCAGGAAGGATGGCAAACCCTTTATGAATGAAGAGCGGGAGTTTGTGTCTGACCTTGACACCCTGCCTGACCCTGCCCGCTATTTTACATTTGAGCATCTGGTTTCGTCCAGGGGATGTCCCTGGAACTGCACCTTTTGCGGCTCTCCAATGTTCTGGAAAAGACGTGTCCGTTTTCATTCGGCAGACTATTTTGTTTCCCAGATGGAGCGCCTTTATAACAGGGGCGTACGTTTTTTTTATGTTTCTGATGACACCTTTACAGTCAGGGAAGAGAGGGTTGAGGAGATCTGCCGTGAGATTATAAGGCGAGGGCTGGATATTACATGGTATGCCATATCAAGGGTAAACTGCATAACTGAAAATATCCTTTACTGGATGCGCCGGGCAGGTTGCGTGCAGATTAGCTTTGGTGTTGAGAGCGGTTCCGCAACCATCAGAAAGCTGTTTAATAAACAGATAGAAGATGCTGAAATCATACGAGCATTTCATCTTTCTGCCTCTTACGGAATCATGCCGCGCGCATACTTTATATATGGGGCTCCCGGGGAAAGCAGGAAGACAGTTCAGAAGACCCTCAAACTTGTTGAAAGAATAAAACCGCTCAGCGCCATTTTTTACATCCTGGACCTTTTTCCGGGAACGGCCATGTATGATATGTATGTGCGTAAAAAGGGCGTAAAAGATGATATCTGGCTCAGGCGTGTGGAGGATATCATGTATTTTGAGATGGACAGACGCCTGAAAAGCAGGGACGTGCTGAAATTTGGCAAGAAACTCAGGTCCGGTTTTTACAAGGGGCTTTCGGATTTCGCCACTTCGCTTTCCCTTGTTGATATCCCGGAGCTCTATCCGTTCCACGCTGACTTCCTCGCCCGGCTCGGCATGACCTTTCTGACAGGAGACTATGCCGCAATACCTGATATCCGTGATCCTGACAGGACCGCGGAGGTTTTGCTGAAAAAGGCCCTTGATTATGCGCCGTGTGAAAGGGCCTTTCTGGGCCTTGGAATCCTGATGCAGAAAAGGGGGGATTACACCGGGTCTGCGGAAATCCTCATGCAGGGCAGGAAAAATTTTTCTTCATCTCCTGATATTGATATATGTCTCGGAATCAGTCTTGCCAATAGCGGGAGGCCGGAAGCGGCCCTTGAACTTTTTATGAGGCATGCTTCAAGGCAGGATGCCCTGGGACACGCCCTTAACTGCAGCAGGGTGTTGGGAGACAGGGAACTTGAAGCCAGGCTCATGGCCAGGATAGAGGAGGTAAGGAATGCACAGTGATAATATTGATGTGAGGGGCGTGAAACTTCCAAGGCTGACTGTTGCCGCTGTGCGTGGGGGGTCGGGAAAGACTGTTGTAACCCTCGGTCTTGTAAGGGCGTTCAGGCAGGACGGAATTGACGTGGCGACATTCAAAAAGGGCCCGGATTATATAGACGCGGGCTGGATGGCCCTTGCGTCCGGCAGACCGTGCCATAATCTTGACCATTTCATGATGAGAGAGGAGACGGTTCTTTTATCATTCGGTTTCAGGGCATCCGGAGCGGAACTGAGCATCATAGAAGGTAACAGGGGCCTTTATGATGGTGTTGACCTTGAAGGCAGCTTTAGCACCGCAGAGCTTGCCAGGCGTCTTGACTCACCTGTCTTGCTTGTGGTGGACTGCACCAAGGCAACCCGCAGCATAGCGGCGGTTGTGATGGGGTTTTGTAATTTTGATCCTTCTGTCAGGCTGGCTGGCGTTGTGCTTAACAGGGTCGGAGGCGGGAGACACGAAGCCCTTCTCAGGAGGGCCATTGAATACTATACGGATATACCCGTGCTTGGCGCAGTGAAAAAATTTCGCAGGGATCCTCTGCCCATGAGGCATCTCGGCCTTACGCCAATGGATGAGCATCCGGAATCAGGGGACGCCCTTGATGACCTCGCGGAGGTTGTCAGGGATGCCGTTGACATTGATAAGATAAAACAGGTCGCATGGGATGTGCCTGTGTGGAAAGGGCCTGTGGCAGACCCGCTGGACATGGTTCAGGATGTGGCAGGTGAAAATGGGCCTTTGATAGGAGTGCTCCGGGATGCTGCCTTCCAGTTTTATTATCCTGAAAATATAGAGGCCCTCAGACGTGCCGGAGGAAGGGTGGTTTTTATCAATGCCGAACAGGCCCAAACCCTTCCGGAGATTGACGCGCTCTATATAGGTGGTGGGTTTCCTGAGACGCGGGCTGAAAAATTGTCCGGCAACAGGAGTTTCATGGCGTCATTAAAAGCACGGGCAATGGACGGCATGCCTGTTTACGCAGAGTGCGGCGGGCTGATGTATCTGGGGCGTTCCATTATATGGGAAGGAGAGACATTTCCCATGACAGGCGTGCTTAATTGGAGTTTTGTTACAGGCAGGAGGCCGGTGGGGCACGGTTATACCATTTTGAAGGCATTGCGGGACACCCCCTTTTTTGAAAAAGATAGAGAGCTCAGGGGGCATGAATTCCACTATTCAAGACCTGAGCCCGGTCCTGACCGGCGTGTCGGAGAGGATCAATGTGTGTGCGAGGTTGTCCGGGGCCACGGTTTTTCAGGAGAAATGGAAGGCGTCTGCCTGAAGAATGTCTTCGGGACATATACCCACATCCATGCCCTTGACAATCAGTGGTGGGCGGAAGGTCTTGTCAGGGCGGCCATGCGTTACAGTTGTAATCGTCCGGGGCCAGGCATGCGGCATGGCATTGTGGAAAAAGTAAAAACATAAATATAACAGCATGCAACCGCCTGGAGGCCAATGTTTTGACCAGATGTACAGAAAAAAACGGTTGACATTCCTCTCCTGCCTGTCTATATGGAGATGTTATCTTTTTGTTAACGTAACAGTTTTGGGGTCCTTTAGGGACGAACAACAATACCACCATAAAGGAGGAAGCCATGTTTCAGATCACAATTGATTTTGACAAATGTCAGGGCGATGAGGAATGTGTAAACGCATGTCCTGCAGAGGTTTATGATTTTGAGGATGACAAGCCTGTTATCGCAAGGGCAGATGACTGTCTTGGTTGCGAGACCTGCGTTGAAGTCTGCCCGGTAGGGGCAATTGTAGTTGAGGAAGTGTAATTGCGCTGATTTTTCAGTATCACATCATCAACTTGCAAGAAGAGGCCATGGATTTTATCTGCGGCCTCTTTTTTTGTTTTTGCAACACCCTTGTCCCTCATGTTGACCACTGTTCAAATGCCTGCTTCGGCGCCTGGAGAAGGAAACCGGTTACTTGACAGCCGGCTGTCAACAATGGTCTTTGCGTGTGAATATTCCAACCGGATGTGTATTGTTACCATAATCGGCAGACTGTCTTGATAGATGCGTTATTTTCTTTTTGTTGAACTTGCAAAAAAGATTGATTTTTGTGTTGAGGTGGCGCCGTCTTAAAGTTTTATGTTGATTTTTTGCTTGACAACCCTGCGCAATCAAATTATAGAATGCCCCACTTTAAAAAAAGGGAACCGCAGTCTGCGTCTGCTTGATGAGTTTACAAGGGATGCAGGATGGGGGTAAGCCCTTTATTGCGTTTTTTCAGGCGGAAATTTTTAAGGAGAAGCACAGGATGCCTACAATTAATCAGCTTGTCAGAAAAGGCAGGGTCAAACAGAAAAAGAAAAACAAGGCCCCGGCCCTTGATGCATGTCCCCAGCGCCGGGGGGTCTGTACGCGAGTTTATACCACAACACCCAAAAAGCCCAATTCGGCCCTCAGGAAGGTTGCGCGCGTCAGGCTGACCAACGGTATGGAGGTGACTTCATATATTCCTGGTATAGGGCATAATTTGCAGGAGCACTCGGTGGTTCTTATCCGGGGGGGGCGTGTTAAGGATTTGCCTGGTGTCCGTTATCATATAATAAGGGGAACTCTGGATGCCCTGGGTGTTCAGGACAGGAAAAAGGCCCGGTCCAAATATGGCACCAAGAGGCCAAAGTAGGTTGTCGGGGGTAATAATAAGTTATGCCAAGAAGAAGAGAAGTGCCCAAGAGGCATATTTCACCTGATCCCAGATTTAACAGCGTGCTCGTTTCGAAATTTATCAACGGTCTTATGCAGGATGGTAAAAAGAGCGTGGCGCGCAGGATTTTCTATGATGCCATGGATATCGTTGAAGCAAGGGGCAAGGATGAGCCTCTCAAGATATTTGAACAGGCCATGGAGAATATCAAGCCGGTTGTGGAAGTGCGTTCCCGAAGGGTGGGGGGAGCAACCTATCAGGTTCCTGTGGAGGTCCGGCAGGACAGGAAACGCGCCCTTGCCATCCGCTGGCTTGTGGGATTCGCCAAGGGCAGGGGAGAGAAAAGCATGGCCCAGCGTCTCGCAGGCGAGGTCCTTGACGCATACAACAAGCGTGGCGCTGCCTATAAAAAGAAGGAAGATACCCATCGCATGGCCGAGGCTAACAAGGCCTTTGCTCATTACAGATGGTAGTAACGTATAATTTTTTGATATTTTTAAGGAAAGCTATATTCTGGAGGTAACA
>CAYXYO010000034.1:0-3983 GCA_964469365.1 uncultured Desulfobacterales bacterium
AGCGAAATCCTCTCTGCTGAAAAACTGGGCCTTCCGGATGTAATGACAAAGCTCGCCATGCTGCCCAGGGGACTTGTGCTTGTCACAGGGCCTACCGGTAGCGGTAAGTCAACAACCCTTGCAGCCATTCTGGACCATGCCAACAGAAACAGGATGGACCATATAATTACAGTTGAAGATCCAATCGAGTTTGTGCATCAGCACAAGGGATGTCTTGTAAACCACAGGGAGGTGGGACTTCACACAAAGTCATTCAGCGCCGCTCTCAGGGGAGCGCTGCGTGAAGACCCTGACATAATACTGGTAGGTGAAATGAGGGACCTTGAAACCATATCCCTTGCCATAGAAGCCGCCATGACCGGTCACCTGGTAATGGGAACCCTCCACACAATAAGCGCTGCCAAGACTGTTGACAGGGTCATTGAGATATTTCCTTCACACCAGCAGCCCCAGGTAAGGGCAACCCTGGCAGACGCATTGCGGGCTGTAATATCCCAGACCATGTTCAGACGCATTGACATCAAGGGCAGGTGCGTTGCATTTGAAATACTGATAGCCACTCCGGCAGTAAGAAATCTTATAAGGGAAGGCAAAACATACCAGATTCCCTCTTCAATGCAGACAGGCCGGAAATATGGAATGCAGACCCTGGACGACGCCATAATGGACCTGCTGCAGGCAGGCAAGATCGACCCTGACGAAGCATATTCCAAATGTGTTGACAAGGCCAAATTCAAACCCTTTGCCAAGAGCGCACCTGCAGACTTTACGGAGGTTGGATAATGAGGCAGGCGGAACTAAGTCTTATTCTTGAGCAGATGCTGGCAGCCCATCCCAGGATATCTGATCTTAATTTTACAGTTGGCAGGCCATGCCAGGTCGCTGCTGACGGCAGGCTGAACGAGGTAAGCATTGATCTTGCATCAGGAGTGCTTACTCCCTATCAGACAGAACAGTTGAGTCTTGCCATGATAAATGATGACAGAAGGCTGCTTACCGACCTCTTTGTTCACGGTTCGTGCGACCTGTCATACAAACTGGAAAACGGCCCAAGGTTTCGTGTCAACATATTCTCCCAGCAGAACACATACAGCATTGTGATGCGAAAACTGGAAAGCCGCGTCCCCACAATAGACGAACTTAACCTGCCGGAATGCTTCCGCAAGATGGCAGGAGAAAAAAACGGCATCATCCTTTTTACAGGCGCGACTGGAACAGGTAAGACAACATCCCTTGCAGCCATACTGGATGAGATAAATGAAAAAGACAATCTTCACATTGTCACCCTTGAAGACCCGATTGAGTATGTACATCCCCACAAAAAAGCCACTTTCAACCAGAGGGAACTGGGGCAGGATTTTGACACCTTTGCCAACGGACTGAGGGCGGCCCTGCGTCAGGCCCCTAATGTGGTGCTTGTCGGTGAAATCAGGGACAGGGATACTGTTGAGATTGCCCTGAACGCCGCAGAGACAGGGCATCTTGTCCTGAGTACCCTTCACACCATGAGCGCTGGCCATACAATCAACCGTATACTTGGCATGTTCAGCACTGAAGAGGAACGTCAGGTGCGTTTCAGGCTTGCCGACGCCCTGAAATGGACCGTTGGCCAGAGACTGCTACCCAAACAGGGAGGTGGCAGGGTCGCTATTTTCGAAATCATGCAGAGCAATATCCGTGTCAGGGATTCCATCATAAATGGCGAACGGGAAGGCAAAACCTTCTATGAAATCATAGAACAGGGCCAGGCCTATGACATGCAGACCTTTGACCAGCATATCGTTTCCCTGTTCAAGCAGGGCATTATTGATGAAACAACAGGCACGGCCTATGCGAGCAGCAGGGCAAAGGTGAGACAGGGCATTGACTCAGTCAAGGCAGGACGCGGAGAAAGAACCAGCGATATTCAGGACCTTACCATTGACATGACATATAGCGGCCGTTAACTACGGGAAATGTTTAAGAGCACTTTTAATGAACAGAAGAAATGGCATATCAATAGGCATTGAACGTATAAATAACGATTGTTTTCTTTCCATCAAGGCAGTTGGAAAACTTACCCATGAAGATTACGAAAAGATAACGCCAATGATTGATTCAGCCCTTGGAAGTCTGAAGGATGCTGCTGTAAAAGTTTTCTTCGATACATCAGAGTTTGACGGATGGGAGCTGAGAGCCGCATGGGATGATTTCAAACTTGGTCTGAAACATGGTAACAGCTTCACCCGGGTTGCCGTATTGGGAAACCGGAAATGGCTGGAACTTGCATCAAAAATAGGGGCATGGTTCATTGCAGGAGAAGTAAAATACTTCCGGGACCGCAACGCAGCCATTAGATGGCTACAGACAGAATCGTGAACAGCTCATGCCTAATTCGAGAGGTGACCAGTGGAAATAATTTGCAACAACTGTTCTACAAGGTATGTAATTGATGAGAACAAACTCCCTGAACATGGAAATGTTATCATCAAGTGTCCCAACTGCTCAGGGAAAATAAACACCGGAAGAAATCAGGAAACTGCCTCGGAAACTGATGTCCAAACAACCCGGGAACTCCAACATTCAGAGGTCCAGAAAAAACCGGAAGGGATAACTGCAAATCAGGATATTCCAGAAGAGGAAACCCCTGAACCTGCCTCGTCCACAACCATGGAGCCTGCCAATCACGATGATGTTGCCGCCATGAAAAAGGCCATGGAATATTTTCCTGAAGGCACCAAGACCGCCCTGATTTTCTGTCCTGATCTTGACGCACGGCACGAAATAGAGAAACATCTGCAACAGTCACATTATGAAGCCAGACATGTTGCCGATGTTAACGAGATGGCCAACCGTTTCAGATACCATCAGTATAACATGATAATATTGCACCAGAGCGGCCCGGAACCGTCTCCCCAACTTCAGGAGATACTCCAATATCTCGCAAGACTTCCAGGAGCAGTTCGCAGAAAGGTAATCGCCATACTCATAATGCTTGGGGGCAGTCAGTATGATGAGATGCTGGCTTTTCTAAAATCAATGGACATAGTCATATCTCCTACTGAGCTGAGCGATCTTGTCAGCATCATAAAACGCCTTGAAGAGAAAAAAGTACAGACTTACAGGATATTTTTCGAATGTTTTGACAACTCAGTTAAGACATGAAATCTGACTGAAAACAACCATGGCGCACAACAGAAAAATTCAACCTAATATGCATACCTCTCCTGTTTACGACACCATGACGATATGACTGATTCTTTCTCGGAACTTTTTCCCGCGTCCGCCCTTTCGGGAGTATTGCCAACCAGGAAGCCTGCCAGGGTCAACGAGAGACGGCAGATATGGACAATCGGCAAACTGCTTGCCGCAATCAGGGAACAGATTGAGCGGAAGACCGGGAGAATCTGGCTTGCCGGCGAAATTTCGAACCTATCCTCTCCTGTTTCAGGGCACAAATATTTTACGCTAAAAGAAAAATCCTGCGAAATCAAGGCGGTTCTTTTCAGGAAGAAAGGCTGCCCAGGCGTCACGCCTGAAGATGGCCAGAAGGTTATCTGCTTTGGCAGACCTGACATATATACCGCAAGGGGCGATCTTCAGTTCATTGTTGAACGCATTGAACTCCAGGGAAAGGGCGACATTTCAGCCGACTTTGAAAAACTGAAAAGAAAACTTGAAGAGGAAGGGCTCTTTGACAGCAGGCTGAAAAGGGCCATACCTGTCATGCCTGAAAGAGTTTTTATAATCACATCCCCGTCAGGCGCCGCCGTGCAGGACTTCATAAAAACCTCCGGAACAAACCGCTACGGCACGGAGATAGTGATAGTGCCATCAAGTGTGCAGGGAAGCGACGCTCCGGGGCAACTATGCGCAGCCCTTTCCAGGGCATCATCCATGGCAGGCCCGAACGATGTCATTGTGCTTGCCAGAGGCGGTGGCTCAATGGAAGACCTGAACGCATTTAATGATGAAACCCTGGCACGGATGATAAGAGGTGTCAA
>CAYXYO010000035.1:0-9764 GCA_964469365.1 uncultured Desulfobacterales bacterium
TCTGCTGTCAGGATGCCATGCCGGAGAGATGTTAAGACCGGAATGGGCGCTGATACGCCGGGTCTTTCCCGTTGACATATCCTTGAGATATATGCACGGTCTGCCTGACGCGAAGGAAGTGTATGCCAGGAAACGGCCATCAGGTGAAGGGGAGGGAGAGAGATTTATACTCCTGTCATTAACCTCTCTTCTGGGGTTAAACCCATCGAAATCAGCAGAATATACAGCCTTTACCCCGCCCTTTTTCCTTATGAAAAAAATCCTTGTAAGACTGACTCCCCTGGTGCCGGTTATCTCCATGACAACCAGATCGCAAAACCGGTGCGCCACGATACGCATATCCGACGGAGACGCCCTGTAACGTCTTCCTGTCCGCATTTTGCCGGTTGAACTGTCAAGCAGTCTGAGTTCAACAAGGAGGTTTTCGCCATCCCGGCTGACCTTGCCCCTGATCACATATTCAACGCCTGTCTTTTTCCAGTCCGAGGCAAGCAGACGGCTGTAATCTGTCTGATCTGAAACAGAAAAAAAACCCTGAAATTCAAGATCGCTCCTGATGACACCGGTTAACTTCCGGGCTGCCATGCCGTTTTCAAAACTGCCTCCCGTATCCATTGGCAGGATGGCGACAGGGATCTTTCTCATAAAGGGACTGTTGATGTCAAAATAGAGTTTTTCCGCATGAAGAAGCGGGGTAAAGCTCAAGACAAACAGCAGGACGGCTGGCAGGACAACTCCAGGATTAAGACTCCACCTGTTCTGTTTTCTTCCATCAATCATTATTAAATGTCCTTTTTCCCGAACATGAAACGTGTATCAATGTGCAAAAACACGTTATAAAATTGCCCTTTGTCTCCATTACAATATCTCTGGCAATATTAAAAATCATATTACTCTGTTTCCCAAATTGCCTTTGCCCTGAAACCGATTTCATGTTTCCGACTATCTCCCTGAGACAAATCAGGTTCACATACAGTCAACAGAATAATAGCAGAATGGCTCTCATACAAGAAAAAACCGGATGGCGGCGGGGCAAAGGTCACACAATCAGCATTCAAACAGATTAACATCCTGCCCGTCAAAGGGAAAAAGCATGTTTGCTGAACATTGCCGGATAAAGCGGCAAAATATTGCTGCCCGGTTCCCATTGCTGTTACCCCCCGGAAATCTCATCGACAATCTCCCGCAGGAATTTCCTGAACGCTCCTCCTACCTGTGGATGATCCAGGGCAAAGTTTACCGTTGCCTTCAGATATCCCAGCTTGTCGCCAGCGTCAAATCTCTTGCCCTTGAATCTGTAGGCATAGAGTCCTCTTTCCGCCCTGATGGCTTCCAGCGCGTCGGTTAGCTGGATTTCTCCTCCAACGCCTGGCAGAGTGCGGTCAAGGCAGTCAAATATTTCAGGTCTCAGCACATAACGTCCAATCACGGCAAGGTTGGATTTCACTGTTCCCGGTTCAGGCTTTTCAACTATTCTGTCCACCCTGAACACACCGTCTTCAATCTCCTCTCCCTCGGCAATGCCATAGCGATTCACCTCGTCATGGGGCACTTCAAAGACAGCGACAATGGATTCCTGATATCTGTCAAACACTTCCATCATCTGCAAAACACACGGCATGGACGATTCCACAAGGTCGTCGCCAAGCACCACCACAAAGGGCGCGTCACCCACAACAGGTCTTGTAACCTTTACGGCATGACCCAGGCCAAGGGGCTCCTTCTGTCTTACGGAGACCACGTCAATAAGCCTGGAGATTGCGCGAACCTCATTAAGGGCGTCAAGCTTGCCTTTCTGGGCAAGAAAGGTTTCCAGTTCAAAGGAGTAGTCAAAATGGTCCTCGATTGCCGATTTGTGCGAAGCGGTTACAAGGACCACCTCCTTTATGCCTGACGCCACCACCTCCTCAACGATATATTGAATTGTCGGCCTGTCAACAATTGTGAGCATCTCCTTCGGAATAACCTTGGTCGCAGGAAGAAAACGAGTTCCAAGCCCTGCCACCGGAATAACTGCCTTTTTAACCTTCATCTGTTTCCCCCCTATGGGCTGCCCTGTGAAACTGCCTTTTGGGCCTGTTACCGTATTGTTGTCAAGGTGTGGCATATCTGTCCGATGTGACGTGTTTTTTGATTTCTCATCGCGCAGAACCAAAAAAAACCATTCCTCAAGGCGCCCGCATATAGCGTTTTTTGCCTGCTTCCGCCTTCCATAAAAATATAACAGGTATCACCCCTGATGTTATCATAATGCCGCAAATTATAAAACACTGCCTGAAAAAACCCAGGTCAGCCGCATGCCCCATGACAGCAGGCGTAAGGCCGCCTCCTATCATATAGGCCATGGGTACGACCAGGGCCACCACAAGGTCGCCTCCTCCCTCGGCCCTGATACCTGACATCATTTTGAAGGCAGCCGGGAAAAAGGCCACGGCCATTACTGGCTGCAACATCACAAAGATTCTTATTGAACTGCCGTCAGACACACCTATACCGGCAGAGGCAATGCCCGAAAGGAGCAACGCGGCCCCCATGGTTGCGCAGGCCCCCGCCCTGTCAGCCAGCCACCCGCCGGCAATGGCTGTAAAGAGCGTGGCGACTCTTGAGATGGCAATAAGGGAATTCGCTTCCACACTGCTCATGTTATGTTCAGACACCAGAAAAAGCGGAAGCATGTTGTAAAGGCCAAGGGCGGCGGTAATGCCCAGTGAAAAGAGGATTACCATCATCCAGAAGGCCCTCATTCTTAAAAGTCTGTTGCAATGTTTGAAAACAGGCGGCGTTCCGTAAATGTCAGCGCGGCCGGTTTCAGACCTGTTGAAGATAAACGCGGCTGCAAAAACAAGTATGGCGCAGGCCAGGAAAATATACCTGTATGGCAGATACCCGGCGACAATGGCCACAATAAACGGGGCTGTCAGGGTTCCGAGGTTTGGCGCGAGTTCATGGATGCCTATCACCTTGCCCCAGTGCTTCTCAGCATATCTCGCGGTAATGGTGGCAATGCCTGACGGCAGGTAAAAGCCTGCTCCAAGTCCCAGCATAAACCCTGTCAGACAAAATCCCCTTATGGTTGACGAGAAGGCCATGAGTATCATGCAACAGCCTGTGGACAGGGCGGAAAAGACAATGGCCTTCCTGTGGGAAATTCGTGCCGACAGGAAGCCGGACAGTGTAATGGCAATAAAATATCCGCATGTAATGAAGAGAAATATCATGCCTGACTGGCCGCTTGAGACCTCAAGCTCTGACTTGATGGCAGGCAGCAGGGGGGCAATGAGTATCCTGGAGAGGAAATTCAGATAAAAGATAAAGGCAAGAGGCAGTACAGGGGACGCGTTTTGAAATATCTGTTTCATTAACCGGGTGCCTTGACCTTACGCCCTGAACAACCAGATTTCCTGAACAAGGGCAATGGATAAAAAAGATAAAAACTCAGCATAGGGATTAAGGTGTCCTGTTACGACGGCAATACAGAAACCGGCCAAAATTCATGAAACAGCATGTTATTCAAAAAACAGTACGTTCTCATCCTGTATCCTTACTTGTCATGCCTTGCAAGCACAATCACCATATCCATCACATTGGTGCCTGTGGGCCCGGTTTTTATCAGGCCTCCGCACCTTTCAAAAAAACCGTAGGCATCATTGTTGTCAAAAAATGCCAGGGGATCAATGCCCTTCTCCACGGCTGTTTTTACAGTATTCCAGTCAACCACGGCCCCTGCCGCGTCTGTGGGACCATCTGTTCCGTCAGTGCCGCCTGACAGGAGCACCATGCCGCTTCTGTGGTCAATGGCAAGGGCCGCAGCCAGGGCGAGTTCCTGATTTCTGCCCCCCTTTCCGTCGCCCCTGATGGTAACAGTGGTCTCACCGCCAAGTAGAAGCGCGGCCGGAGACCGCACGGGCCGCCCGCTTTGCATTATTTCCCTTGCGACAGCGACAATAACCCTGGCGGCCTCCCTGGCTTCGCCTTCAAGAAAAGTGGTGAGCACAAGGGGAGAGTAGCCCCTTTCCCTGGCTGTTTTCGCCGCCTGTTCAAGCGCCATGCCATTACTTGCCACAATACAGTTTGCAACACTCTCAAGGCATTGGTCACCGGCCTTGACGGTCTCGCGCACCTCCTTGTCGCAACCCCTTGAGATATACTCCTTTACAGCCTCAGGCACCCGTTCAGTGAGATTGTATTTTTGCAGTATGCCAAGGGCGTCCTCAAAGGTGGTCACATCCGGCGCGGAAGGCCCTGATGCAATGGTTGACACATCATCTCCAACCACATCGGAAACAGCCAGGGTAAGCATTCCGGCAGGATACGCCATCCTGGCAAGGCCTCCTCCCTTGATGGCCGAAAGATGTTTTCTTATACAGTTTATCTCATGTATGGTCGCGCCTGAGGCCAGGAGCAGATTTGTGGTATCCTGTTTGTCTCCAAGGGTAATGCCGTCTGCCGGAAGAGGCATAAGGGCCGAGCCGCCGCCGCTTATAAGATTTATGACAAGGTCTCCGGCCCCTGCCTTGCGTACCAGGCCGGCAATGGCCCTGGCTCCCCTTTCGCCGTTCATGTCAGGCACAGGGTGGCCTGCCTCATTGATATCTATTTTACGCAGCCTTGCGGTATGGCCGTACTTGACGTTAATCACTCCCCTGGTGACATACTCCCCCATAATATCTTCCAGGGCGGCCGCCATAACCGCTGTCGCCTTGCCTGCCCCGACCACAAAGATATTCCGGAAGGCAGACAGGTCATATCGCGCATCCCTCCCGCATGAACAAGTCAGAATATGCCCATCAAGGGAAAGATGCCTTTTAACTGCCTTGTCCGCCTTGGCAGCCTCCACGCCGGAAAGGAAGATGTCAAGGGCGTCCTGCTTCATGCCGGCTGACAACGTGTCCATGCTCACAGTCCATACCTCCTTGCGGCAACAATGCCCTCTATTACCCCCGCGGCATCCCGTCCAAAAAGAAAATCTCCGGCCCGTTCATCAAGGGATAACAGTCCCAGGCTCCGGGCCCGGTGAACGCGTGAAGCCTCCACAAACCGCGCGGTCTCCGCATGGTCTGCCACACCGGATACGCCAAGCATCTCCCTTATGGCCTCCACGCCGTACATGCGGTCATATTCATCAAGGAGCTCAAGGAGCTCAGGCCTGTCATTACAGATGGCCCTTCTTGAGAGCATATCTTTCAGAAACAGCGCCTCTATTTCCCGCGTATCCCAGCATTTGAGCGTCCTGCATTCAAGGGGACGACCGGCATATATGGAGCAACCGCGTGCCGCATCATCATAAAAGCAGCAGAGATGCACCCCTTCCCTGCCCCTGATTTTCACCATGTCAGAGGGCAAGGGAATCACCATGCCCCGTGCCGGGTCCCAGGCCGGTTCACCCTTTAGAAAGGTCACCAGGTCATGCCATTCCAGTGGGCCTTTATCCATTACAAGCGCAATATCCTCTCCGTGGAGAACAGGCCCGCCCTTTGCGCAACACGTGCCGCATCGCTTGCAATAACCGCCAGTTTTATTAAGTTCACTTTCCATGAAAAAAACCGTTGAAAATATCTACCGGGAAATTGACGGAATCGTATCGGAGATGCTTGTAGCATATCCGTCCATGGTCAAATGCAAAATAGGCTGCGCGGACTGCTGCCACGCTGTTTTTGATGTCTCCCTTGTGGAAGGACAGCTTATACTTGAAGCCTTCAAATCCCTTGACAGAAGCAGCCGGAGAGAGATCGCCCGACGGGCCGCAAAGGCCATGAAACAGTGGAAAAAGCTCCTTGACATGGCCGATGGCCTTGAAGAGATCGGCAGGGAGCGTATAAGATGTCCCTTCCTTGACAAGAAAAATGTGTGCTCCATCTATGCCGCCAGGCCTGTAAACTGCCGCACCTATGGGATACCACTTGAAATCAACGGGGTAGCCAGGGTCTGCGGCCTTTCCGGTTTCATTGAAGGCGAATCCTATCAGTCACTCAACATGGACAAACTGCACAGGAAACTCCTTGACCTCTCCATGGAGTTGAGTCCGGAGGATGGCGGAAAACGGTGGCCGGTGGCCTCAATCATACTGTCCGCATAGTTCCTGTCGGGTTTGTCCGGCCCCATCTTTTCAAAGGGTCTCTTCCAGTTTCTTTATGCCGTCAAGCAGTACGTCAGCCCGTTCCCTGGCCCCCATCTTCCTGAAGAGTTTTTCAGCAAGCCTGTAAGCGTCCAGCGCGTCGGATATCTTGCCAAGACGTTCATAGGCATCTCCCATGCCCGCGAGGAACATCCCTGAACGGGACACGTCGCTCACTCCCTCCACAAGCTCCAGCCCCCTGAGATAATAGGGCAGGGTCTTTTTGTAATCCTCTGTCTGGCGGTAAATGTCAATCACTTTCTCGATCATGAGCACTTCGCTTATGTCGTCACCCTTCTTCTGACAGATGGCAAGGGTGCGCTGATACGGCGCGAGCGCCGACTTGAAGTTGCCGCGCATGACATGAAGGTCACCCATGAGCTCACATACGTTGGCAGCCTCCACTTCAAGCCCCTTTTCCTCAAATATGCCCAGCGCCTCTTCAAGCTTGGCCAAAGCGTCAAGGGACTGTCCCCTGTTCTTCAGCACCGAACCTTCCTGATGCAGGGACCTTGCTCTCAGCACATCTTCATCCACACCCCGGCCTTCAGGCCCGGCTTCCGGACGTCCTTCCATATTCTCACTCATATCCTTTTCTCCATCATCTTTCTTTCTCTTTTGTTCAAAACGCCTCAACGCTTCTGAGGCAAGCTCGCCCACAGTGACCTCTCTGACAACGGAACCGTCAAACAGTGATAGCTCCCCACTGTCATCAACCATCTTTTTTATGGCGCCCGAGGCCTCGGAAGCCCCTGTCATGCCCAGTGCCCATGCCGCAAGTCCGCGCACTTCAGGCTCCTCGGCATCAAGGAGATCAAACAGCACGAAAAATGAGCTCTTCTTTATCAGCGCGGGATTCAGTCCGCCGATTCTGCCGATTGCCCAGAGTATGGCAGGCCTGGACGGCCTGTCAGGCAGAAGTCCCAGGAGATGGCGCACAAATGAGCCGTATATGCCTGGCTGGTTGCGGATAATCTCTCCCGCCACCTCGATACAGCCCCGGCTCATGGCAGCCGAATCGTTGGCTGCGTGCAGGAGCCTGCGCATGAGGTCTCCGGTAAAAGTCGGGTCATGGGGCACAATGGCGCCGGCAACGCCTCCCAGCATTATCACCGCGTTCCACATGAGCCTTTCATCAGCGGCGTAAAGCAGACGCTGTATTTTGGAGATGACCAGCCTGTCTTCAAAGGCCATGTCGATAAGGCGTTGCAGGTCAGCATCTTCCACCAGTTTTTTGATTTCACGCTTGGAAAATCGTCGCCCCTTGCCCTTTGCCCTGCGCCTTCCCAGGGCGGCGGTGGCGCCTGCCGTCACAGAGACAGGCGCTGAAAGTTTTTCCTTCACTCCGTCTCCGGTCACCTCCCGGACATCGTCAAGGAGCCGTATGAAACTGAGCGCACCCTTTACCCTGTGCCCTTCATAATCGTGGCCTGACGGATAGACCCGATGCTCGGCGCTGTCATACCCTTCAATAAGGGCATCCTGATAGTCCTCGCCGGGGAGCAGGTCCCACGCCAGGTCCCAGTCGTCATTGCAGGCAAAATTCAGGGCCTCCACCATGGCCGCTCCAAGGTTGTACCCCGTAACGTCAAAGACAAACACCGCCCCGCATTCACAACGTCCATATCCAAAATCCGCCAGCCGCTTGGGCTCCACCTCCATCGGCCTGGGCAGAATGGAAGTGCAGAAGGGGCAGCGCGGTTCATGGGTTGTGTGACGCTTTTTCATGGATTCAGTCCCTGCTTCCCTCTTTTATCTTCGCTTCAAAATCAGGATGCACCGGATAGCCGAGTTCCTTTGCCCTCTCAAGGCTTTCCGCCGCGCCTTCAAGGTCTTTTCTGTAATATTTCACAACGGCAAGGTTGTTCCAGGCAAGCCCGAATGTGGGCGCAAGCCTGGCGGCCTTTTCAGCAATCTCCAGGGCCTCGTCCAGTTCATTCAGCTCAACAAGGGCAGTGGCCAGATTGGTAAGGGCAGGCACCATGTCAGGTTTTTTCTCTATGGCCTGTCTGAAAAACGAGGCCGCGTCTTCATACTTCCGGAGCTGAAGATAGGCTGAACCGATGTTGGCCATGGCCTCTGCCGCGCCAGGATGGGCCTGGAGAGCTATCTTGTTCTGCTCTATGCCAGCTTCAATGTCTCCGGACTGGAAATAGAGACTTCCAAGGTTTATCCTCATCTCAAAGGATGTGGGATCAATTTCCAGGGCTTCCTCAAAGGTTTTCATGGCATCCTGCATGCGTTCGCCTCGCCAGTAGGCAAGGGCGAGACGATGTCTGGCCACAACGGAAGCGGGATTCTGCCGGACCTCGTTTTCCATATCCGCGATCAGTTTCTCAGTCTGGGAAGATTCGGTCATGATTACTCCTTAAATCTATGTAGGTAGATACAAGTCTGTCGTCCCCGCAGGTTTCTGTCGTCAGGAACCAAAGGACGTTTGTTACGGTTTTTCAAGTAGTGCCTTGTGAGGCAGCCAGGGTCACGGGCTATCCTTGATGTCCCCAAAATATTACATGGCCGCATAAAAAATTCATGCGTGGATTCCGCCCGCAACGTATCAGCTCCTGAGATATAGCAGAATTTGACCCTTAAAGGAAGTATGAATGTGATTCTGTTCCTGTCACCCTTCCTTAATCTTATGGACAAAGGCACTTGCAAGGGACGATTTTCTGTTATATCGTAACCGGGATATGTAATATTTCAGGTGCCCCTGACGGTCGGGAAACTTCCCGGCTCCGGGGATAATCGGGAAGTCCGGTGAAAGTCCGGCGCTGGCCCGCAACCGTAAGCGGAGACGAAATCGCATATGCCACCTTTGGGGAAGGCGCGATGGCAGGATGATCCGCAAGCCGGGAGACCGGCCTGGAATATCAGGTACCGAAGGCTTCGAGGCTGAAGGCCTTTCGGGACAAAATCACGCCATCTTTCCATGGGGTCATGCCGTTTCTTTTTGTTCCGTAATGCCTATGCAGCCTTGCTTGACAAACAATTTCAAGGCAAGGAGAACAGAGATGTTACTGGTTGGAGAAAAAATCAACATACTTAATCCAGTGGTTTATGATGCGGTTATGACAGGGGATGAAACTCCGATTCTTGACCTGGCAGAGCGTCAGCTCTCGGCAGGGGCCGAAGCCCTTGACATAAACCTTGGACCTGGCAGGGAAACGGGTGGCAGGCTGCCCTGGCTGGCGGAAAAACTGGCCACACGCTTTCCGGACGCCCCTCTTTTCCTCTCGGCAAACCTGGCCTGCGTTATTGACGCCCTGAAAACCGCCGTGCCTGGTGGCAGGGCAGTTATCAATGCGTCCACTGCCGATCCGGAGACGCTGAAACGCTATGTGGCGGCAGCCGTTTCCCTTGGGTGCGGGCTGGTAATCATGCTTTTGAAAAAGGGCGCGTTGCCTTCTGACCCTGAGACGAGCTGTCTCATTGGAGAGGAGGTCCTGGAAGAGGTGGAGCGGCAGGGGCTTTCGCCGGACAGTATATTTCTTGATCCTGTTTTACGGGCAACATATGACTTACGCATTCCTTCTTTCAGCAAGGTAAGCGATACAGGAAAAATCATAAACAGTCTGCTTCTTGTGCAGAACCTCAGGGCCGGAAAAATCCGTACAATAGTGGGGCTGAGCAACATCTTTCAGGGGTATGC
>CAYXYO010000036.1:0-4577 GCA_964469365.1 uncultured Desulfobacterales bacterium
GGGCAGGCGGTTCGGGCAGGGCCATGGGCTGCCTTTCAACCACGCTTTTCTGGACCATGGACAGGGATTCCAGCAGTTCTGACGCGTTGGAAGCTGAAAAATATCTTCCACCACCCGCCCTGGCCATGCAGGCAAGTTGTCTGGAAGCATCCTGGTCAACATCAAGGCCCACTGTGTGCATTACGAATTTTATCCCGGAATTTTTCAGTTTCCTGACCACCTCGCAGGGGTCTCCCCCGCATGTCTCAAGACCGTCGCTTATGAGCACTATGGTGGTTTCAGACTCCCTGTTCCTCAATCGTTCCGCCACCTGTTTCACAGTGGCGGCAATGGGCGTTTTGCCCTTTGGCCTGATGGCCGCTATGGCCTTTGCAGCGCTGCTTCGCTCCAGGCTGCCCGGCGGAATTACTTCAGAAATATCATTGCAGTCGCCCTTTTTCCTGTGGCCATACACTGTAAGTCCGTACTCCATATCCTGCGGCATTTCCGATATGAGTTGCGTAAGCACCTTCCGGGCCGCCACTATCTTCATCTCGCCGTTAACACGCCCCCACATGGAGCCTGAGCCATCCAGTATGTAGTACAGCAACGCAGCCTCGGCTGTCGTGTGGAGCAGGAAAAAAAAGAGGACAAGGCAGAGGGAAAGGATTCTTTTCTTTAACATGCATACCTCCTGAAATAAGGTGCCGTGTCAGTGTGACCAGGTATTCCCCGGACATCAGGCACCGGTTAAGGAAACATTAAAGCGTGTACGCAAAAGGCCGCACGGAAAATCATACGCCTTACAGTTTCAGGCTATTACAGGTGACCTTGTTTTGTCAATCAGGATTTTGCCTCATGCTGCATTTCGCGCACGGACACGATGATTCGGCAAGGCGGTTGCCGCCTTTTACGGCATGCTTTGTCTGACAAGGTGTTTCACCCTCTCTTCAGCCATGAAGGCCAGGGTGGTTTCATGCTCCATGGCCTGCTGAAAGGCCCGGATTGCTTCCGGTTCAATATTTTCATAAAGCCTCTTGCAAAGGTAATTTACGCAGATGACGTGCCTGGCCCTTATGGAACAGCCTCCTGATGAGAGAAACCAGCATCCTTCAGGGTCTTCCCGTCTTTCAGGCAGCCTGCTTCCAAGGAGTATGTTTACAACGAGCAGGGCGATGTCAAACTTGTCCTCAATCCCCTTGCCGCAGCAGCTTCCCCCGTCATTAACAGCACATGCTGTGCATTCACCTGTGATTCCGGAGACCTCCATTGCCTGCCAGCTTTTTTCTATTGCATTGCCATATTCTGCAAGATAACCGGAAAGCATGCGGTCCCTGTCAAACAGGTCGCTGTATTCACAGGCGATCCTGACAGCAATTTCTATCTTTTCAGTTATTGGCATATCAATCCCCCGGGGGAGATTGATATCGCCATTGCCTGCCATCTTTTCTTCTGGTGTCATAAAATCTGTGTCCTGCTCTCTTCTTAACCGGATATCATACGGGCCTGCGGCATATCACCACGGCCCTTACAGGTGCGGGATAGCCCTCAACGGTCAGGGTCGGATCAAGCGGGTCAAGGAAGTCCGCCAGAGACTCAAATTCCATCCAGTCTGTTCTTCTCTGTTCGTCAGTGGTGGTTGGTGTGATGTCAACAGTCCTGGCCCCTGTAAACCCGACTCTTTCAAGCCATGTCTCAAGGGCTGTGGGGGACGGGATGAACCACACGTTCCGCATTTTGGCATATCTTTTTCCAGGGACAAGGACATCGTTTCGTCCACCTTTCACCACAAGTGTCTCCAGCACCAGTTCACCGCCTGGTCTGAGTAGCTCCTTCAGCTTCATCAGGTGATCAAAGGGGGAGCGCCGGTGATGGAAGACGCCCATTGAAAATACCGTATCAAAACACCTGGCATCAGGCATCACGTCAATTCCCAACGGCAGAAAGTGTACAGGGTATTCACCCGATGCAAAATGCCTTACCGACTCAAACTGGGCAAAAAACAGGGGCATAGGGTCTATGCCGATAACCAAGCGCGCCCCTGCTCCATACATGCGCCAGCAGTGATAACCGTTTCCGCATCCCACATCAAGGATTATCCTGTCAACAAGGGGGCTGATGTGCGGCAGGACGCGGTTCCATTTCCAGTCTGACCGCCATTCCGTGTCTATGAAAACGCCGAACAGATTGTAAGGCCCCTTGCGCCAGGGCATCAGTTTTCTCAGCAGGAATTTTATTTTGTCACGGGTCTTGTCATCGCAATCCGACATGGCTCCAATGGTGACAGCCGCACTGTCAAAGGAGCGCGTGGAAGGACGGAGAGACGGAAGCATGGAGATGGCCTGCATCCATCTTTCAAGGTCTCCATGGGCAAGGGTGGAGAGGGCATGGCCAAGCGTCTGCCTCAAGGCATCTGACAACGTGCTGTGGCCGCATGCCTCAAGGTCGTTGTAAAGGGCTGTGAAATCCTGTCTGATGACATTATCGCAAGGCATGAATCATCCCAGTGTCATTATAACCGTCTGATACGTTCAGCAAAGTTCCGAACCTCCTGCCCCAGTTCTTCCAGGGTTCCGTTATTGGCAATTACCACATCTGCCATGGCGGCCTTTTCTTCCTGTGGCATCTGCGTCTCAAGCCATTTCCTGGCGATATCTTCTCCAGTGCCGTTTCTTTTCATCACTCGTCTTAATCTCTCTTCAAATGGAGCTGTTACAACTGCCACCATGTCAAAAAGCTTTTCCATGCCCGTTTCATAGAGCAAAGGCACCTCCACGACAACCGTGTCCACGCTTTTTTTGCGGGCAGCGGCCAGATCCCTGTCCATAATCCGCAGCACCTCCGGGTGGATAATTTGCTCAATCCGCGCCTTTTCATCAGGAGAGGAGAGGAGGATGGCAAGCAGCTTCTGCCTGTCAAGGCTGCCGTCAGCAGACAGGATGCCCGGCCCGTACTCCTTTTCCAGCATTGCAAGTGTCCTGCTCCCGGCGACCACGGCCTCACGCGCCCATTCATCTGCGCTGTACAGGTCAAAGCCACATGACCTCAGAAAAGATGTGACCGAGCTTTTCCCGGAAGCTATTCCGCCTGTAAGTCCGACAAGACGGTCTGGCCAGGTGGGTGGTTTTTGCGTCATCTTTCAATTTTTTCTGTTTTGTTGTGGGGTTTTGTTTTTTTCTTGTTTATTTTTTTGCTCGCCCGAACTTTCATGACAAGGCATCCTGCCACCCCTGATGATGAAAATCATGACAGGATGTACAGGCAGAAGACAGGTCAACGAGGTTGTGTTCTTTTTAGTGGCTTGGTCCCTGCGACCCAAACGGACCCGCTGTTCCAGCCAGTACCCCTGATTATTTCATACTATACAGTATAGAATGCACGGTAAAAAGACCAGTATTACGAGTATTGCGAGAAATCGTGGTATATGGATGTCTGGACGGCAATGATTATATCTTCCGCCTGATTTTTTTTATTCAGGAGGCAAAAATGAAATGGAATGTGTAGTACGGCAAAGCGTCGGTCTGGTTGTACATCAAAGAGAAAAAGTGGCCCCACACTAAAGGCAACCGGATGGCTCGGCAATTGTTATGTGAGATATCAGCTGCATGACGATTTGACTCCGGCAGTCGGCTAACTGCCGCACGGAACCTGTCCCCATGCCCGGAAGCGGCAAAAGGGGGATCTGTTATGCGCCATTACTGCATACATTGCTGGTGCATCAGGATTGTAGGCAGTTCTGATTACATTACTCCTGTGGCAACACACAATCCTTATAGTCCATTTCTTGTAAAGCCCCTGCCATGCTGTTATTCTTTTACCCATAGGGAACAGGGTTCAGAAATACCGGAGGCATGGCCATGGATAGCAACAACAGACAGAAGATCGGCATAGGTATAAGCGATTTCAGGGAGTTGAGGGAAGGGAATTTTCTCTTTCTTGACAAAAGTCTTCTTGTTCAGGAGACAGTCAACGCAGGTGCCAAGATATTACTCATCCCCCGTCCCCGCCGTTTTGGCAAGACCTTGAACCTCTCCATGCTCCGCTATTTTTTCGAGAGGCACGATACAGAAGAAGAAATCGAGAGGCACAGACGGCTCTTTGACGGCCTTGCCATACGGGAGACAGAGGAGTTTGAACAGCATTTCGCAAAACATCCGGTTATCTTTCTTACATTCAAGGATGTGAAAAAGACCACTTTTACCAGTGCGATGTATAAAATCAGGATGCTGATAATGGAGGAAGTCGCACGACTCATTGATGATTTTCTTGACAAACCTGCTTTCCCACCGATGTTTCGAAGGATACTCGATGAAAGGGCAGAGCCTGAAGATTACGAGGAGGCATTAAGAAAATTGTCATGGTTTCTCCACGAGCAATACGGCGTCCCCCCTGTAATCCTCATAGACGAATACGACACCCCTGTTCACGCCGCGTGGCAGTATGGCTATTACGACGAAATGATATCCTTCATGCGTGGCCTGCTTTCCGGGGCATTCAAGGACAATCCCCACATCTTCAAGGGTATCATCACTGGCATCCTGCGCGTGGCAAAGGAGAGCATCTTTTCAGACCTGAACAACCTTGATGTCTATACCATC
>CAYXYO010000037.1:0-4931 GCA_964469365.1 uncultured Desulfobacterales bacterium
ATTACTTCCGGCAACCTGCTGGTCATGGTGCTGGATCCGCGACACCGGTCTCAACTCCTGTTCCGGCGGCGGATATCAGCATACATGCTGCAGCGGCCATTTAAGGACATGGCAGAATGCTGAAATGACGTATCACATTTCCACCAGCACCAACTCCACACTCTTTTCATATATTCGTACAGGGGCTGCAAGATGGACAAACCTTGAGATGTGTACCATGGTGCTTACAGAAGGAAGCACCACTTCTGAATATGATATCCAGATAGACGGCACAAACATGGTAAATATAGATGCTGCATTCTGTACCCATCAACCTGACCGGTGCGGACAGGGTATTCTGGGGGTTTCAGCCACATGGTCAACGGAAAGTGGTTCGACGAATTATCATGCGGTTGAAAGTGATGTCCTTCTGAACGGTGAGGAATTTACATGGGGTGACGGGAGCGGGGGCACAATTAATACTGTTGCCGTCATAGCCCATGAACTCGGTCACAGCATTGGCCTGACCCACCCTGGCAGCACATGCAGGAACAGGGGAAGCTCAGGATGCGGACCTGAGATGGAGTACGCAACCATGTACTGGAACTATCCCTATCCACTTGGGGTATCAACAGACAAGGGTTCCCTTGAACTGGATGATGTGGCAAGTTGTGTTTACGGATATCCCAGGAGTACTATCAGAATAAGAGTTCTTGACAAGAACGGTTCACCTGTGGAAGGTGCCACGGTTCAACTCCTTGATACGGCAGCCCCTGTAAACGGAAGCAACATATTACAAGGTGGAACAACTTACGGTGATATTTCCTCAATCACAATAGGAGATGACAAAAGCGAAAGCGGATATATCGATTCCACACCTTTCAGGGTGACAGACGCTGATGGTTACACAAACTATATAAAGCCTGTGCATCAATCATTTCGTATAGAAGCAAGATATGGGGCATCGACCAAAACAGCGGACATCACAGCACCTGATGGCACATCCACATATACTGTCACCCTTGATTCGACAAGTACCGGTTTTCTGGAATCCATCTTTTTGCTGTTGTCAGGAGATTAGCCCGGCAAGCAGGTTGCCTGAAACCGTATGCCCATGGCAGTCCCTGCCATGCCTCCATTTTCTGAACGCATCAATCCGTTCAGCAGCCTCTTCAACACGCCTCATAAAACCACCGTCCTTTAACAACTCTCTTTCAAGGGCGGTGACCGCTTCCACTACACGCCTGGCCTCATGACATACAAGTATCAGGTCATGGCCTGCCTCCACGGCCTTCACAGCAGCATGACCTATGGAGCCATAGCCGGTAACCCCTCCCATCTCCAGGTCATCGGTCACAAGCATTCCTTCGAAACAGAACTCATCACGTAAAAGCCTTGTTGCTATGCCCTGGGAAAAGGTGGCGGGATTATCAGGGTCAAGCCCTTTATAAATCACATGTGATGTCATCATTGCCTTGACTCCTGAGTGAACTGCGGCCCTGAATGGCCCGGCATCCTTTATTATGCAACCTTTGCCAGCATCCACAACAGGCCGTCTCTCATGTGGGTCCTGTTCAACCCTGCCAATGCCGGGGAAATGTTTGGCTGTGGCGCCAACGCCTTCTGACTGCAACGTCTCTATATAGATGTTTCCAAGCCTTGCGGTTACATCAGGGTCATGACTGTATGTCCTCTCCCTCAACACCCCATTGTCGGCCCTGCCTGAAAGATCAAGAACAGGGGCAAGGTTAAGATCAATTCCAACAGAGGAAAGGACAGAGGCAGCGCTAAGTGCCTGTTGTTTTATGGCGGACGCCGCATCAAGTGAAGCAGCCGCAGAACGGTTAGACTGAATATCACACCAGAACGGTGCGGCAAGACGCTGAACCGTTCCACCCTCCTGATCCACTGCGAATACCGGTTCAGGCAATCCTTCCTCCCTGCACATCCTGCGAACCGAGGAAACAAGATTCTGAAGCCGTTCCGGTCCCTGCAACACATTACGCCTGAAAATAATAAAGTTGCATACTCCGTAATCCCTGACAAGCATGGCAGTCTCCCTGTCCGGGTCAATGCCATTTATACCTGCCATTATGAGCCTGCCTGAAAACATCTTCTTTAAGGGTTGAGCCATAGCGGTTCCTGATGTAATATTTCTCCTGTATTCACTTTCAGATGCAGGGCGGATACGCCCGAAATCATAATCAGGGTATTGTTCTGCCAAACATTAAACATAATAAAGTTAAAAAATACCCAGTGATTCATAACTTGTTGTTATACCAGACATACACTTTAATGCGGCCGGTTTCTCTCAAGATCAATCCGGACCGATGGAGCCTTGATGAACAGTTTTGAAGCCATATTCCTGGGCATTATCCAGGGGGCAACAGAATTTTTGCCAGTGTCAAGTTCCGGACACCTTGTTCTGGCGGAACATTTTCTTGACATAAGGGAAACATCACTGGCATTTGACGTTACCCTGCACATTGCCACCCTTGTCGCTGTTTTTACATACTTTAGAGGGGACTGGGTCAAAATGTTCCTCTCTCTCAAACCAGGCAGCAAAACAACGGACAGAGACAAGAAGCTCTTTCTCTTCCTGATTGCAGGAACGGTGCCAGGCGCAGCGGCAGGTTTTTTCCTGGAAAAGGTGGTATCGGAGACATTGCGCTCGCCCTGGGTGGTTGTCCTTACCCTTGCGGGGGTAGCAATCCTGCTCTGGATGGCTGACAGGATGGCTGCCAACACCAGGACACTGGAAGATTACAGTCTCAAGTCGGCAATTATAACCGGATGCTGCCAGGCCCTGGCCGTTATACCAGGCGTATCAAGAAGCGGCATCACCATCACCGCCGGACTCTTCATGGGCTTTGAACGAACAGCGGCGGCGCGCTTTTCCTTTCTGCTATCAGTCCCCATCATAGCAGGGGCCGGACTGTATGAGGGGATTAAACTGTGGCAACACGGCTTTCCAGGCATGGGCATACACTACCTGTGGGGATTTATATCCGCCCTTGTCACAGGTTATGTGGTTATAGCCGCGCTTATGCGTTTTCTTCAGACGCACACATTCACCGTTTTCATTATCTACAGACTGATACTTGCAGGTATCGTTGCGTTATCACTGCTGTTCTCCGCATAAAACCTGTTGATTGAATCCGCCAATGCAAAAAAACATGTTCTCAGGACTACGATTTATACTGTTTAGCCATGCGATACTGGCCCTTATCCTGGCTGTTGCCCCATATGCTGACGCAGGAAAGGGCAAGGCAGATATCTTTTCCGGAATCTCATCCGGCCTTGCTGGCATATCCGGCAAAAAGGCCGGAAGCAGGGAACTCCTTGCCCCTGTAACAATAAACGGTTCAGGGTCAGGTTTCATCCTTGACAGACACGGCCATGCCGTTACGCTTTCGGAAGTTATCAATGGCAGCAACAACATAGAGGTCATACTGAACAATGACGAATCCTGGCCGGCCACTGTCGTGGGCCGGGATACGGTGACAGGCATAACAGTGCTTCAGATAGAGGCGCCTGAAAAAACCCTTGCCCGCATACATCCTGTTGAATTCAACAAAAAGGAAAAACCAGTTCCGGGAGAAAGGGTGTTTGCGGCAGGCAGACATCTGGATGGAAACGCCCTTTTTGCGGCAGGCATTGTGTCATGCCCTGAAAGGACAATACAGTCATCAGGCAAAATTTATGATTCGGTAATACAGACAGACCTGAACATGCTGCCCTGCATGACAGGCGGCCCCCTGTTTGACAGCGGGGGGATGGTAACAGGCATGCTGTTTTCATTACCTGATGAACCCGCGGCCAGCTATATAACCGCCTTTGCGATGCCAGCCCGCAAGGTTAAAAGGGTCGCCAAACAAATTATTGCAAATAGCATTGTGGAAAGGACATGGCTTGGAGCATCATTTTCAGCCATCACCCCTTCCATTGCAAAGACGCTTGCCCTGCCTGCTGAATACGGCCTGATGGTAACCGGAATTGTCCCCTCGGGACCAGCGGCACAGGCAGGCATAAGGGCATGCTCAAAAAACATCAGGATAGGCAACAGGACATTCCCTATTAACGGTGATCTGATAATCGCGGCGAATAACAGAAAACTGCGCCGATATGCTGACCTCCAGAAAGTTCTGCGGGCTACATCTCCGGGAGACACCATAATGTTTTCCCTCTACCGTGGCAAAACATTCAGAAAAATCAAGATACATACGGGTGTTATAGGGCCTGATGGAAAGGGCCGTCTCAAGTAACAGAAGATGAAAAAACTGGACACAGCCATCAAAAAGGCCCTTGACTGGCTTGAAAGGGACCAGCAGGAAGAAGGTTACTGGATAGGCAACCTTGAGTCCAACTCATGCATGGAGGCCCAGTGGATCATGGCCATGCACTTCATGCGTATAAAGGACTATCCTGAATACGACAATGTCATACAGGCAATTCTTGACGAACAGAGGGATGACGGCTCCTGGGAAATATACCACCAGGCGGATACAGGCGACATCAATACCACTGTGGAGTGTTACGCGGCCCTTAAGTGCGCCGGTCACCGTCCTGACATGCCCCACATGAAAAAGGCCCGCGCATGGATACTGTCACACGGCGGGCTGTCAACCATCAGGGTCTTTACAAAATACTGGCTTGCCCTGCTTGGGGAATGGCCATGGGAGCACACCCCCAACCTTCCGCCTGAAATCATATTCCAGCCGTCATGGATGCCCTTCAGCATATACCGGTTCGCCTCATGGGCGCGGGCAACCATCATGCCCCTGACGCTGCTTTGCAGCAGCCGGCCATCGCGTCCCCTGCCTGACGGCCAGGGGCTTGACGAGCTCTTTCCTGAAGGACGTGAAAATTTTGACTTTACCATTCCGCGTAAAAACCGGGGATTCTGCTTTGAAAGCTTTTTCATGTTCACTGACAGGATACTGAACATCTAT
>CAYXYO010000038.1:0-3546 GCA_964469365.1 uncultured Desulfobacterales bacterium
CGAAGCCGTCAGGCCTGTCATACGGGGACTCCTGTTCCGCTCCATGGTAAAAGTATCCGGCATATTCAAAAAGGCATCTGTAAATAACAACATTTTGCCAACCCTTGCCGCCGCTGGCAGATGGGCAACCAAGGCATGTCATTCCTGTATGATGAATGTGAAGATTGTCAAAACGTAGAAATCTGGCATTGCCGGACACATTTATCCCTGTTTCTTCAACGTGATGTATCTCCACGTTGCTGATTTCAATATGTGACACATCTCCTCCGCCTGAACCTCCTGCCTCAATTCCTGTTCTGAGGCCTCCTGAATATGGCGAGTCTTGCATGGATGTGATTTCAAGGTTTTTTATCCTGATATAACTTTTTCCACCGATGTCTATGGCTGCCAGCAAACTGTTGCAGCCTTTGATGACCGGTTTTTCAGAGGAGTCTTCCCCGGTTATGGTAATCCATGCATTGCTGTTGCCCGACCGTTCAGGCACAATCATGTCAGAGTCAAATTCCTTCATCAGATACTCACCGGTTTTAATAACAAGCGTATCACCGGCAACAAGTTGTCGTGATGCGTATCCAAGGGTTTGCCACGGGTTTGCCGCGCTGCCGGAACCGGAATCGTTTCCTGATGGAGCGACATAATATGTGGTGGCCCATGAATTACCTGAAAGAAGAAACATTATGAAACAGCACATTATTTTTTTCATTGGTATCTCCATGGAAATCATTGAACATATCCTGTAAATGGTTCTCTCTGCACTATTCTATCATTATTGGAAATTGGCGCAACACCATACAGGTGGTAACAGACGCGGTTGCCTGTAAGTATGGAGCTGAAACCTGTTGCTTCCGAACCTCTCTCAAAAAAGACCTTGACCCTGAACAATTAGTACTTAATTTTCTCATGCAAAACCTGAACCCGCCTGGCCGGATCAGGCAAGGCATGATTTATGTTTGATATGACTTCCCAAATAAAAGCACCTTGCGGAGTTGTTTTTCATGGTGCCAATGATTCAAATAAAAACGGTCTGTTATCATGCCAGACAAAAAATATTTTTAAAATAGAAACGAGGTGAAACATGTCAGCAAAAGTGGAAAAGTGTGAATTCAGAACAGAGGTCAAGCAGTTGATGAACATAATCATCAACTCCCTCTATTCCAACCAGGAGATATTTCTCAGGGAACTGGTGTCAAATGCATCTGACGCCATAGACAAGTTACGCTTCAAGGCGCAGACAGACAGGGAAATTCTTGGTGACGATACAGAGTTTAAAATAAAGATTGTTCCCGACAGGGAGAAACGCACATTGACAGTCATTGACAACGGCATAGGCATGACCCGTGAAGAGGTTATGGAAAACATAGGAACCATCGCCAAGAGTGGGACAGGCGCGTTTCTCAAGGCTGTTGAAGACGCAAAAGGCACTATTACCTCAGACCTTATAGGAAAACTTGGAGTTGGTTTCTACAGTTCTTTCATAGTTGCCGACAAGGTCACTCTCCTGACCAGGTCTCCCTATTCAGACAAGGGCGTAAAGTGGGAATCTGACGGTAACGGCTCCTTTACCATTGAAGATATTGAGCGGGAGCAGAGAGGCACTGAGATCATCCTGCATCTCAGGGAGATTGACAAGGATGATGAAGACGCCCAGGATTTTACAGATGAGTGGACCATAAAAAGCATCATTCGTCAGCACTCTGATTTTGTCTCATACCCCATAGTAATGGATGTGGAAAAGGAAGAGCCCATTCCTGAAGACGAGCAGGTACTGGACAAGTCTGGAAAGCCCATTGGGAAAACCACCAGAAAGGTTGTCAGGGAAGAGACGCTCAATTCCATGAAAGCCATCTGGGCCAGGGATCCAAAGGATGTTACTGAAGAGGAGTATAATGAATTTTATACCCATATAAGCCATGACTGGCGTCCGCCCCTGGCTCATATTCATAAACATTTTGAAGGAGTTACAGAGTACAGCCTGCTTGCCTATCTGCCATCAGCGGCCCCCTTTGACCTGTTCAACCCTGAAGGCAAGTTCGGTATAAACCTCTATTGCCGCAAGGTTTTCATAATGGATGACTGCCGTGAGCTCATCCCTGAATACCTCCGTTTTGTAAAGGGCGTGGTTGACGCTCCTGACATAAATCTGAATATCAGCAGGGAGATATTGCAGCAGGACAGGATTGTAACCAATATACGCAAAAATCTCACAAAGCAGATCCTCAGGCTGATATCTGAACTTGATGATGAAAAATTCAGGGCATTTTACCAGGAGTTCGCGCCTGTGCTGAAAACAGGCGTACATACAGACGTTGCCAACAGGGACAAGATTACAGAACTGCTGCGTTATCACTCCCTCAGGTCAGGAGACGACATGATTTCCCTGAAGGAATATGTTGAAAACATGGCGGAAGGACAGGAGGCTATCTACTATATCACAGGAGATGACCTCACAACCCTTGCCAACAGCCCCCATCTTGAACTGCTTAAGGAGAAGGGATATGACGTTCTGCTCATGACCGACCCCATTGATGAATGGGTGGTTGAGTCCCTGCCTGAATATGATGGCAAAAAACTGAAAAGCGCTGAAAAAGGCGACCTTGGAATTGAAACAGATGATGAAAGCAGTGACAAGGATAAAGGCGATGACAACCTGGATTCCTTTTTCACCACTGTCCAGAAGGAACTGGATGATGTCGTAAAGGAGGTCAAGGTTTCAAAAAGGCTCAAGGAGTCCGCGGCCTGCCTTACAGGAGATTCCATGGATATGAGTTCATATATGGAAAAGATTCTCAAGGCCTCCGGACAAAAAGTGCCAAGGACAAAACGGGTGCTTGAGCTCAACATGGACAATCCGATTGTAAGGAAAGTTCGCGGCAAGATAGAAGATGGCAGTGACGAAAAGGATGCTGTAAAGGATTACTGCCGCTTCCTTTATGACCTTGCCGTGGTAAGCGAAGGCGGCAAACTGGAAAATCCTGCTCGTTTCAACAGGATACTTGTATCACTTGTATAATAGACAGAAGAGGTCATGCTTCATAACGGAGGAGACGGACAGAGAAACAAAATCGGGCTGATCAGTGGCGCCTTGCGGGATTTCACCCTTTCAGGGCGCCCTTCTCATGTCTCCTCCTGCTCTTTTTTCTCCCTGCGTATCCTGAGCTGCACCACCTGGATATTGAAAATGTGCTCAATCAATATCTCCCTGTCACTGTCTGTAATCCAGGTAAAGCCGATCCCCACGCTATTAAGCCCGTCCGCGCCCTTTTCAACCCTTACCGCCTTGCCAAGGGCCCTGAAAACAAACTGTTCAGGCAGAAGACGTATGGAAAGATCAAAATGTTGCCCTGTGGATACATCCTCTTTCATGGCCACATTAAGACCGGCGGCGCTGATATTCACATCGCACAGCCTGTAGCCCGCGGCATCATCCCTCTCTTCCAGCTTGTTTATGATCATGTTCAGTTTGTTGTCAATCACCTCAAGGGCATTGGCAAGGGCTGAATCCCTTTCCATGATCTTTCTTAAACTGTCCCTGAACCGGCTCTGCGC
>CAYXYO010000039.1:0-18548 GCA_964469365.1 uncultured Desulfobacterales bacterium
GGGCAACACTTTATGCTGTGATGGGAAGAGTGTGTTTTCAACCGACAACAAGATTGATTTAGTGGTGGAGGTGGAATGGGTGAAAGATGAGGAGCGGGTAGCCCGATAAAAAAAATGTCGGATTTTTGCAGGTTATATAAAATATTATTTCGGAGGTTGTGTTTTTATGAACTGGTTTAAAGAGCTCGGTATTGCCAACAAAATTTTGATAGCTGTCCTGTTACTTATTTTTTCCGGGGCGGTTATTATAATGTGTTTTACCGGTTACAGGGAGGTGTCGCAGGTAAGGGAGTCTGCCGTACATGAGGCAAGGGCCATTGTCCTTCAGGCGGAGTCCGCAAGGAACATGGTTGCTGACATGAATGAGCAGGGGGCGTTCAGCGCCTACGTGGAGTCTGTCAAGCAGGATTTAAGAAACGGTGTTCCGGGCGCCCTGGAGAAATTTCTTGTTACTGTCCCTGTGCTTGGGGCCATAAGGATTTTGCAGGATAATGCCGCGGATGGGGGCTATCTCCTCAGAGTGCCCAAAATAGAACCCAGAAATCCTGCAAATGAGCCCGATCCGCTTGAACGTGAGGTGCTTCAGGAATTGAAAAATACCGGCGCAAGGGAAAAGATAGTCTATTCAGACTATGTTGATCCGGCGACAGGGAAAAAGAGCGAGGCCCTCCGTTATTTCAGGCCCATAGTCCTTTCAAAAAGCTGCGAGATATGTCATGGAGACCCTTCGACCTCAAGTGAGCTTTGGGGTAATTCCAGGGGGCTTGACCCGTCAGGTGGACGCATGGAAGGCTGGCGCGCCGGTGAGGTGCATGGGGCTTTTGAACTGATATATTTTCTTGATGAATCCATGGCAGCCATGAAGAAAAGCCAGATGATAATGGCTGCGTGTATAGTGTTCGGCATGTTTGTCATAGTTGTCCTTGTGGGTTTTATTACAAGGAATCTCCTTTCAAAACCCCTGTCAGATATTATAAAACATGCTGAATATATTGCGCAGGGTGATTTCAGCAGGAGTTTTGAGCAAAAATACAGCGGCGAGATGGGACAGCTTGCCAGGGCCTTTGATGCCATGAAAAAAGGTCTTGTGAAGTTGCTTGTGGGCGTCAGGGATGAATCCGGCAATCTGAGTCGGTCAGCGGTCAGGCTCCTTGATATCAGCAAGGGGCTTTCTGAACAGAGTGTTTTTGCAGAGGAACGTGCCAGGGAGGCTGCCTCTGTCAGTCAGGACGCAAGCAATAATATCAATTCCATAGCCTCTGCCGTTGAAGATTTTTCCGTGGCTTCCCAGGAGATCGCATCAAACGTGGCGAATGCCGCGTCCATAAGCAATACCGCCCGTTCCCGCATGGAAGAGGCCAGCGCCCAGGTGCTTAAGCTGGGTGAAAATTCCAATGATATCGGTACGGCAGTACGTCTGATAAGCGAAATTGCCGAGCAGACAAATCTCCTGGCACTGAACGCTACCATTGAGGCTGCCAGGGCGGGAGAGGCTGGCAAGGGGTTTGCCGTGGTTGCCAATGAGGTAAAGGAACTGGCAAAGCAGACAGCCCAGGCCGCGGAAGAGATTACCTCCATGATTCAGGTGGTTCAGAATGATACCTCCAGGACGGTTACCTCCATTGGAGATGTCACGGCCATTATAGAACAGTTGAATGACATTGATAACACCATTGCCTCTGCCGTGGAGGAGCAGACAGCTACGGTAAATGAAATAACGGCAAATATTGCAGGCGCGGCCGAGGGTACGGAGCATGTCTCTCAGACAGTGGGGCAGGTTGCGGAAGTGTCAGGGGAATCTTCTGAAAACGCCCTTGTCACAAAGACGCAGGCCGAGGAGCTTGCTGAACTTGCTCAAAGGTTACAAGAGCTTGTTGCTTCCTTTAAGGTATGAGACGTATAGCCTGTGAAGATATAAAAACCGGCTGGCCCTTCAGGGCAGCCGGTTTTTTTATGGATTGCTCCGGATGAGGCTGTGCTTTATGTTGTGTGCGCTGTCATCCGGCCTTCCCCTGTCTGGCTGTTACCCACATTTTGTCTCAGCCAGTTTTCCATAAATATTATCTTGTTGTTGGATAACATTTTTCTGGCATCGCCTTTCATGTGGAACAGTCGATAGAGTTTTCCACGGTTTTTTTTTGAGCCGTTTTCTTGCGTTTTTCCACATCGGCCTGTTTTGCCCTTTTGGCTGCGGCATCGTCTCCGGCAGCGTGGAGGGTTCGTGGCAGGCAACGGTCAACCGCAGCTCCACATTTGGCATATACTTCTTCAGGACAACCGGCTATTTCCCAGCATGGAGCAAAGTCAAGGAGTTTCTTGAGCCCCTGGATGCTTATTCCATCGTCGTGGATCAGTTTGCGGATACATGATATCCACTGTATGTCATTGGCAGAGAACATGCGTCTCTTGCCTATGATGGCCGGTTTTACCAGGCCCTCTTTTTCATATATCCTGAGGGTCCTCGGATGTACATTGTGCAGTCTGGCGGCGACTCCAATGGGATAAACAGGCATATCAGGGCTTATGGGTTGGATCTCGGACCGTTTCCTGGCCATGCTGTTCTCCTTTTTTGTTCCGGGGAGAGGAGTTGTGCCGCCTGCTCCCCGGATGCGTTAGTCAGTACCACCTTGTTGTCCGAATGTCATTCAGCGTGCGACTGTGTATCGCATCCGGCATGTCAAGGGTGGCAGCCCTGCTGCTCAGTGATCTTCGGAAAGATGTCCCCTGAAAAGACGTTCGCCCATGAGGAAGAGCATGGCGCAGAAGGCCATCCCGCCAAGGGTTATCATGATTTCATGGAGACTTGGAGTGTAGGAAAGCAGGTGCGGCTGACCCACAATGTTGTATTCGTGGAAACCGGGCACGATCATTCCTACCACAACCAGGTCGTAACGCATAAAGAAGATGCCGATTACACTGGATACGGATGCCCAGAAGAGGGCTGTCATGTCCCTGGCTTTTACCGCAAGGATGATGATAAATGGAATCACAAGACCCATTGCCACTTCGCCTCCCCAGAAATTGCTCGCATAGGGGCCGGAAAGTATTGCCTGCATCGCCTCAAATTTTCCTGGAGGATGGCCAGCAATGCCTGAAAGTATTTTCCAGGTGGTAAAGAACATTATTACAGCATAGAGAAGCGCGCCCAGCTTTGCCACTGCCTGGAGAGAATGCTCAAGTTCCTTGCTCATTTTCCAGCCGTTTGCCTTGTATCCGATCCAGTGGAACATGATTACCGCGGCGCAGCCTGACATCATTGCGGATGTGATGAAATAGATTGGCATGTAAGGGCCGTGCCAGAATTCCCTGCCGTTGAGAAGTCCGAACACCGCGCCAAGGTTTGAGTGAGCGGCCACGCCAGCCACAACTCCCATGAGGCCCAGGTAACCCGCTTCCTTGTGGCGTCCCATCTGGAGCAGGGCGAATTCAATCAGCATGAAAAAGAGGTATGCGCCATAGAGGGTTCCCATCCACCAGATGTTTGATGTCAGGTTTGGAGAGATAACATTGTATATGGCCATGCGCCAGGGATTTTCAATCTCAAAGGCGATGACAAGAAAGCCTGAAATTATTGTTGCTATTGCCAGAAAAACCGAACGCTTGGCAATGGGCTTGAATGCCTCTACGCCAAAGACATGGCCAATGGATGAGACAAGACAGAGTCCGGTTGATGTGACGACGAAAAATACATATGCCGCAATCAGAAGGCCCCATGGAACCTGACGGGTTACTCCGTATGCGTGCTCATGGCCTGTAAAAAATGCATGGACTCCAAAGGCTATGCCTACAAGGGCGAGCAGTCCGCTCAGGGCAATGGCAAGGTCGTATGCCTTTGATGAACTTCCCGCTAACCCGCCTTCACTTGGTAATACTTTTGCTAATACATCATTCATTACTACATTCCTCCGGATAAAAACTTTTGGTTGTTGTTTTTGGATGAGGCGCGACGCCCCATCCAACTCCCTTGCGAAGCTGTGTGCAGTGGCTATGTGAAGTCGCTTTCCTCCTTCAGGGCTGTAAGCACGGGCCTGATTTTTTCGTCAAAAAGGGTGTGGAGCACAGCGCCACCAAGCCAGAACACGAGAAATAAAATAGCTTCCATTTGCTTCTCCTTGAATCTTGATTTTTTTAAACTGCCAGGGCCTGGATTATTGGCGGATAATCTGTTCAGGCATCCTGAATTAATTTAAACCTTGTTCACCTCCTTTTTTATATGGGTTAAAGTTTGATAATAAAAAAAATGTATTATGAAGTATATCTGATTGAATGCATGTGAATATAATCTGGTTCAAAAGGAATGTCAATAAAAAATAAATTTTAATTTACATTAAATCATTCTTTTGTGACGCATAATAAGCCCTTTTAATTTTTTACGTTTTTTGTGAATTTATTATTTCCGTTAAAAATTGAAATTAATCAACAAGATATCATTATATTTGTGTTGAGGGACAGATTTGGGACTTGAGTCTGTTCTTGACGTAAAAAGCGTCTTGGTATAAGAAAATATTTGTTTATGACGCAATGGTATTCATTGGATTGTTTTGGAGACATTGTGTTCCGGTTTGTGATTTATACATTAATATTTGTAAATGGTGGGGACGCATTTGTCTGAATCGGGCATCATGGAGGCAGTCGCGTCTGACGGCAATCAACTTTAAACGGAGAATTTTTCTTTATGAACATGAACAGGTTTTACAGAAATTTGTCCATATGGCTGGTTATATGTCTTGCAGGCTTTGGGCTTTTTCATCTTCTCAAGCGTCCGCCAGAGGATGTGAGCCAGGTGCATTATAATGATTTTATTGAACGGGTTGACCGTGGGGCCATTACCTATGTCAGCATCAAGGGAAATGAAATAAGGTGGACTACGTCAAACGGTAAAAAATTCAGGACAATAGTGCCGCCTGACAACAGCGCGCTTTCACATCTTCTGAAGCACCGGGTAAACATGGAAGTGCATGAGGAGAAAAAACCGCACTGGTTCATGCAGACTTTTTTGTCATGGATACCCATGATACTCCTTATTGTGCTGTGGTTTTTCTATTCACAGAGGAGCGGAGGACAGGGGGGAAGCGGCAAGGCCATGGCCTTTGGCAAAAGCAGGGCCCGGCTTGTTGACGCCCAGACGTCAAAGGTCACCTTCAAGGATATTGCCGGCATAGACGAGGCCAAGGAGGAAGTTGAGGAGATAGTTGATTTTCTCAGGAATCCAGACAGGTTTGTCCAGGCCGGCGCGCGGATTCCCACAGGGGTTCTTCTTTACGGAGAACCCGGCACTGGCAAGACCCTTCTGGCAAAGGCCATAGCGGGCGAGGCCGGTGTGCCCTTTTACTCCATAAGCGGTTCCAATTTTGTTGAGATGTATGTCGGAATCGGCGCTTCCAGGGTCAGAGACCTTTTCAGGGAAGGCAAGAAAAAGGCCCCGTGCATCATATTTATTGATGAAATTGACGCTGTCGGAAGGCACCGGAGCGCCAGCGGCGGCGGTGGAAACGACGAGCGGGAACAGACACTGAACCAGCTTCTTGTTGAAATGGACGGTTTTGAGGCCAATGACAGGATTATTGTCATTGCGGCCACAAACAGACAGGACATACTCGATCCAGCCCTGTTGAGGCCCGGACGTTTTGACAGACAGGTAATGGTGCCCTTGCCTGATGTAAGGGGCAGGGAAAAGATTTTGAGGGTACACGCCTCAAGGACAAAGGTTGGCGATGATGTTGACTGGAAGACCATTGCGAAGTGAACCCCGGGCTTTTCAGGGGCGCAGCTTGCCAGCCTTGTAAATGAGGCGGCCTTGCTCATGGCCAGGTCAGACAGCCATGACAGGATCACCATGGCCATGCTGGAAGAGGCCAAGGACAAGGTGATGATGGGGGCCGAGAGAAGGAGTCTTATCATAACCGAAAAGGAGAAGCGGATTACTGCCTGTCATGAAGCCGGACATGCCACCGTGGCGTGGATGCTGCCCGGCGCTGACCCTGTGCACAAGGTGACCATAATTCCCAGGGGCAAGGCCCTTGGGCTTACCATGCAGCTCCCGGAAGAGGAAAAGCTGTCCCATTCCAGCACATACCTGTTTAATAATATATGTACCCTGTTTGGCGGACGTGTCGCAGAGGAGATTGTTTTTGATGAAGTGACCACAGGGGCGGGAAACGATATTGAACGCGCGTCCGGCCTTGCCCGCAGCATGGTGTGTGAGTGGGGCATGAGCAGTGAGCTTGGCCCTGTGCTTTTCAAGGTGTCAGACCCATTGAATGGCCAGCCTGGTCATATAATGAGTGAGGAGACTGCCAGGGCCGTTGACAGCGAGGTGAAGAAGCTGATTTCCAGGGCATACAATACGGCAAGGGATATCTTGCTCTCCAACAGGGAAGTCCTTGACGGAATGACTGAAATGCTGCTTGAAAAGGAGACCATCGACAGGCATGACATAGAAAATATTGTAAAAAGGCATGGCCGGACGGCACAGGGCTGATGAGCCGTCCTTATGAGGGCGGGGCCTTTCGCATTATGTATGCCTGCCCTGCCCCACTGGCAGATTTTTTAATGTTGACAGAGGGTTCTGATTATGCCTCGTCCCGGTTGAATCGTGCCACTTGTTCAAATGTGACGCCGCTTCCGCCAAATATGTCCAGGGCGCTTCCGATGGTGAGGTCGATTCTGCCCCTTCCCAGTTTTTTTACCAGGTAAAGGTCGTCAACAGAGCTGGCGCCTCCGGCATAGGTGGTTGGGACCGGCGAGATATCAGCCAGAAGAGAGACAAGTTCAGGGTCTATTCCCCTGCATTTTCCCTCCACGTCAGCGGCATGTATCAGGAATTCAAAGGAGTATTCAGCCAGTTTTTCCAGGGTTTCCCGGCAGACCGTCTCTTCCGTGAACTTCTGCCACCTGTCAGTGACAATAAAGTACCTGTCATCTTTTTTACGGCAGCTCAGATCAAGGACAAGCCGTTCCCTGCCTGTTATGGACATAAGCTCGTCCAGCCTCTGCCAGTCTGTCCGTCCGTCCCTGAAGACCCATGATGTGACGATCACAGCCGCGGCACCCTTTTCAAGCCAGTATTTCGCGTTGGCGCTGTTTATTCCGCCGCCAAGCTGCATGCCGCCCGGCCATGTCCCGCATGCCTCCAGGGCGGCATCCTCATTGCCCGGCCCGAGCATTATGATGTGTCCGCCTGTCATGTTGTGAGCGCGGAACAGGTCGGCGTACCAGGCAGGCGGTTTGTCAGACACAAAATTTTCCTTCAGGGAAGAGGGGTCGGCGTCACTCAGGGTGGAGCCCACTATCTGTTTGACCCTGCCCTGGTGCAGATCAATGCAAGGACGGAATTTCATGGCCTACCCCGCAAGAAACCTGTCAAATACAGCAAAAGCCCTCTTTACCGCCTCTGTGTCAGGGGGCAGGTTTATCAGTGACTCCTGTTTCATCTCCGTATCGAATATCTCGCTGCTCGCGGGCACGTATCCGCCAAATACAAGCCCGGTTTTTTCAACAGCGTTTTTTACATGTTCATCCAGGGCGTCAGGTATGCGCTCCGGCACCCTGTTTACAATCAGCACCTTCTGCATAACGTCAACCGCCAGGGATGCGGTAAGGTCCGCAATGCGTCCGGCAGTCAGCACCCCCCTTGCCGACGGGTCGGATATGACAAAAAGGGTATGGATGTTCCTGAGATTGAGCCTGCTCAGGTGCTCCATGCCAGCCTCGTTGTCCACAAGCATGTATCTGTAGTTTCTGGCAAGCTGTTCCATTACCTGGGCCAGTATGGAGTTGGCCATGCAGTAACATCCCGGACCTTCCGGCTGTCCCATTACAAGAAGGTCATAGCCGCTCGCCTCGATTACCGCCTGGTTGATGTGCAGTTCCATGTATTCGTTCTTGGTCATGCCCTGGGGCGTGTCTGTCTTCATCCTGTCCCGGATTTCGCCAAGGGTGGTGTCCACTTCCATGCCAAGGAGTTCGTTCAGGTTGGCGTTGGCATCGGCGTCAACTGCCAGGACAGGGGTCTTTCCCTTCTCAACAAGATATTTTATCAGAAGTGATGAGAGGGTTGTCTTGCCTGTGCCTCCCTTGCCTGCCATGGCAAGGACTGAAGCGGTTTTGTTCGTCACTTTTACCTCCGTCAGGTTGTCAGGTATTTTTTTACAATCATGAACCTTGATGTGGTCAGACCGCTGTTTATCGGGTCGAGTTCGTCAATGGAAAGGAGAAAACCTGCCGACTGTCTGAAAACAACTATGTCACCTGCCGTGGCAGGCCCTATGCCGGGCAGGAGCGCAAGCTCTTCAAGGGAGACCCGGTTTATGTCCATCTTTCTGAAAAACAGCAGGTCTGCCGCGCAACTGCCGTTGGCGGGAACCGTGCCTGCCGTGCCGCAAACATGTCGGTTTCCCTGAAGACCGTACTCCATTGTTACATAGAGGGCGACAAGGGCCACTGCAATGGCGAGGGATACCGGATTCAGACAGCGCGGCATCCCTGTCAGGCCCGGTCCTTCATGAGCTTGTAGCATATCGCGTCCACAAGGGCCTGCCAGCTCGCCTCTATTATGTCATTGGAAACGCCTACCGTGCCCCACTTGTCATGCTCATCCCTTGATTCAATAAGCACCCTCACCTTGGCGCCTGTTCCGGGATTGACCGGCAGCACCCTCACCTTGTAGTCAACAAGGCTGATTGAGGCAAGGGACGGGTAGAAGCGTTCCAGGGCCTTTCTGATGGCGTTGTCCAGGGCGTTTACAGGGCCATCTCCAATGGCGGCGGTGTGCTCGACCTTGCCCCCAACCTTTATCATGACGGTTGCCTCAGCCTGGGGTTCCTGGTCTTCAGCGTATTTCTGGCTGGTTACCCTGAAGCCCATGAGGTCAAAGTATTTGTGGGATTCGCCCTTTGCCCTGCGCATCATCAGTTCAAAGGATGCCTCTGCGCCTTCATACTGGAACCCCTGGGCCTCAAGTTCCTTTAATCTGTTTACAATCTCGGTTGTGACCGGGTCGCCGCTGTCAATGTCAACGCCGAACTGCCTTGCCTTGGCCTCGACATTGCTTTTGCCTGCAAGGTCTGACACGAGAATCCGCTGCACATTGCCCACAAGCTCAGGTTTTATGTGTTCATATGTTTCCGGGTTTCTCTGCACAGCGCTTACATGTATGCCCCCCTTGTGGGCAAAGGCGCTTGCGCCAACGTATGGCTGGTATTTGTTGGGTATGAGATTGGCTATCTCATAGACGTAACGCGCCGCGCTGGTGAGCTGGTCAAGGTGTTTGCCTGGATTGCACTCCATGCCCATTTTTATGGATATGGCAGGTATTATGGAACAGAGGTTCGCGTTGCCGCAACGTTCGCCAAAACCGTTCATGGTTCCCTGGACGTGGGTGGCGCCTGCCCTTATGCCCGCGATGGAGTTCGCAACCGCAAGCTCCGAATCGTTGTGACAGTGAACCCCCAGGGCGATATCCCCGCCCAGCCGGTTTCTGACATCCCCTATGATTTCCGTTATCTCGTGGGGCAGGGTGCCTCCGTTCGTGTCGCACAGGACAAGGCATTCGGCCCCGCCATTTACAGCCCTCTTCAGGGTCTCCGCGGCGTAGTCAGGGTCTGCCTTGTAGCCGTCGAAGAAATGTTCTGCATCGTAAAAGAGTTTTTTGACACGGGGTTTGAGCCAGGCGAGTGAATTTTCTATCAGTTCCAGGTTGCGTTCAAGGCTTATCCTCAGGGCGTCCTTTACATGCACATCCCAGCTTTTGCCGAAAATGGTGATAACAGGCGTTTCCGCGTCTGCCAGGGCCTTGAGATTCGGGTCGTTTTCAGCCTCGTACCTTGCCATGTGGGTGCTTCCAAAGGCGGCCACCATGGCGTGCCTGAGATTGTATGACCTTATTTCCCTGAAGAACTGCTGATCCCGTGGGTTGGAACCTGGCCACCCGCCTTCTATGAAGTCAATGCCAAGGTCATCGAGACGCCGGGCTATCCTTATCTTGTCTTCCACCGAGAGATTGAAGTTTTCAGCCTGGGTGCCGTCTCTGAGGGATGTGTCATATATCTCTATTTTTCTGCTCATTGCTCTTTCCTGTAGTTCTGCCTGCAAATGAGGCCGATGGCCTCCGGCCGGACAGGTTCAGTCCTGTGTTACAGGCTTTTTGTCAAGGTTGAATTCATCGTGAAGTGTCCTTACGGCAAGTTCCAGATATTTTTCTTCAATAACGCAGGATATTTTTATCTCAGATGTGCTTATCATGGAAACATTGATGTTTTCCCTTGCCAGTGCGTTGAACATCCTTGAGGCCACTCCTGAATGGTTGCGCATGCCTACTCCTATGACAGAGATTTTCGCAATGGAGTCGTCGCCTGTAACTGACTCGGCGCCTATCTCTCCGGCAATGCCGTCAAGTATGGACATGGCCCGCCTGTAGTCTCCACGCGGAACGGTGAAGGTCATGTCAGTCATGTCTCCGGCCCGGGTGTTCTGAATAATCATGTCCACCACTATGTTCGCCTCTGATACGGGGTTGAATATGGCTGCGGCAATTCCCGGCCTGTCAGGCACCTTGCTTATGGTTATGCGGGCCTCTTCGCGGTTGCAGCTTATTCCTGATACAAGGATATCTTCCATGGTTTCATCCTCCTTCATAACTATGGTGCCGGTATTGTCATTAAAACTGGAGCGCACATGCACCGGAATGCCGTTTCTCATGGCAAATTCAACAGATCTTATCTCGAGGACCTTTGCCCCGAGGCTTGCCATCTCAAGCATCTCTTCATATGATATTTTTTCTATCTTTCTCGCGTCGTCGCATATGCGGGGATCGGTTGTGTAAACCCCGTCAACGTCTGTATATATCTCGCACATGTCCGCGTTGACAGCCGCGGCTACAGCCACTGCCGTTGTGTCCGAGCCACCACGGCCAAGGGTGGTTATCTCCCCTTTGTCTGTGACGCCCTGGAAACCGGCCACAACCGGAATCACACCTTCCCTGACAGCCTGTTGCAGTTGTTCGGAACCGATATCAAGGATTCTCGCCCTGCCGTAACTTGAATCCGTGGTGATGGGTATGTCCCTGCCGAGAAATGACCTGGATTCAAATCCCATATCCTTTACAGCCATGGCAAACAGTGCAATGGTTGTCTGTTCTCCTGTGGAAAGCAGCACGTCCATTTCCCTGGGGTCAGGGACAGGCTGCATCTTCTCTGCCAGGGCGATAAGCTCGTTTGTCTTGCCTGCCATGGCGGAAAGCACAACGATAACGTCGTTGCCAGCTTCCCGGCAGGCGATTACCCGTTTTGCAACATTTCTGATTTTTTCAGGGTCAGCCACTGATGTGCCGCCATATTTTTGTACTATCAAACTCATAATCCGTTCCTGTAATTCTGTGTTATTCCTCGGAATGCCATATCGGATCCTGCCCGAAATGAAGCATCCACCATTCTCCGCCGGTCATGCCGTTTTCATTTGGCTCAAGTTTGATCCTGTAGTGGTCACAATAGTCCATAAGAAGCCGGTATGCAGCATTGATACGCGTCATTTCGTCTTCAGTGTCACCTTCATTGCGGTCAGGATGCAGCTCCCTGCACCTTCGGCGGTATGCTTCCTGTATTTCCGAGCGCGTTACGTCTTCCGGCAGCCGGAGAATCCTGCCTGCCTCGGCAATGCGCTTCCATCGTTTTACGTCCATTTTCGCTCCCTGACATGATTATGCCTGCCGGAAAACCGGAAAGTTGCAATAATATCCTGAAAGACCGCTTGAATGCAAGAAGGAATTTTGTCAGCTTGTGAGAATGTCCGTTTCTGTTCTGCGCGACATGGTTGCCATGCCCTGTTTTTTTTATGCGGAAAGCCCTTGACCTTTTTCCAGAAAAAAGCTATAAGGATCTTCAACAAGACCCTGGACAGCCTGATTCGCCGTCCACGGCGTAAATAAAAAGAAAAAACATTTTATTTTTGCTTGACAAGGGAGTAAGAGAGAATTAACATCACGACTATAAATAAAAAACAAAATTAAATATTTCCCCTGCTGGTCCCTCTGTACCATCTCCAACAAAGACGACTAACATACCCACCTCCATCCTTCTTTGAACCAGCAGGGGTTTTTTTTATCCTTTTTTCAGCTTTGTTCCTCGCCATTTTTCGTGCGTTTTTCCTTTGTTTTCCACATAGCTGTCGCATATTTTGCCTGAGTCGCATCCCTGACAGCCGCTGCAACACTGGCCTGCCTCTTCAGAGCTGAATTTTCTGAGGTATCTTTTCAACAGCCACCATGCAGCCATGGCTATGGCCGCAACTACCAGAATTTTTTCAAACATTTTGTAGTCCTTTAGAAAAAGAGCCGTCCTATGTTGTAGATTGCCATTGACATGGCAAAGGCCAGGGTAGTGTTGAACAGTATGGAAAACAGGCCCCATTTCCAGCTTCCGCTTTCCCGGGTTATACATACGACAGTGACAAAACAGGGGGCATAGAACATTATGAATATTATCACAGACAATGCCTTGAGGGGACTCCATGAAGGGTTGGCCGCAAGGGTTTCAGAGAGTGATGCAGGGGCGTCAGCTTCAATGCAGCCCAGGGAGTATGCAGTGCCAAGGGTTGAAATGATAACCTCCTTGGCCGCGATGCCGCCAAGGAGCGCGATGTTGGTTCGCCAGTCAAAGCCTGTAAGTTCCATGGTCGCGTGTTCCATAACGGTTCCGATCCGTCCGGCAAGGGAGTGACGCAGGGCGGTTGACGCCTCCCTGCTGTCAATCTCCGCGAGTTTTTTTTGCGCGTCAACCAGTCTCCCATCCGGTTTGTCTGAAGATGAGCTGTTTTTCAGCAGAGCCAGTTCGTCAGGTGACAGGGCAGAGTATATCGCGTCACGTTCAGCCTGAAACTCCCTTTTTTCATGGTCAGGCATCACGGGAAATGTCATCATTGCCCAGAGAAGTATGGATATGGCAAGGATTACAGTGCCTGCCTTTTTCATGTATTGCCAGGTGCGTTCCATGGTATGTATCATGAGTCCGCGCAGGGTGGGCAGCCTGTAGGGGGGGAGTTCCATGACAAACGGCGTGGATTTGCCCGGCAGCACGGTTGTCCTGAGCAGCTTTGCCGCCCCAAGGGCCACGCACCACGCCAGTATGGTAAGGGCAAACATGATAACAGCCTGGTTTGTGGAAAAGAAGGTGCCTGTAAGCAGGGCCAGAACAGGTATCTTGGCCCCGCAGTTCATAAACGGCACTGTCAGCAGGGTGGCCATCCTCTCCTTTCTGGAGCGCAGGGTTCTGGTTGCCATTACGCCAGGGACAGCGCAGCCGCCTGCCACGCCTCCGGAAATGATAAAGGCCATTACAGAGCTTCCATGCAGGCCGAATACGCGGAAAATCCTGTCCATCATAAAGGCTACCCTGGCAAGATAACCGGAGTCTTCCAGCACTGATATCCCCAGGAACATCAGCATGATGAGAGGCACAAACCCCATGACTCCCCCCACACCGTCAATTATGCCCGATATAATCATGGATTTCAGGAGGCCGTCAGGCAGCAATGCGTCAATTAGCGACGAGAGCCATGAAAAGAGTTGGCCCAGCCACTCGACAGGCAGCTCGCTCACAGAGAAGGTGAACTGGTAAAGGCCGAGAAGAATGCAGAGCATTATGACAGGGCCTGCAAAACGGTTTGTAAGAACCTGGTCCATGCGGTCAGAGGCATGGAGCCTGTCCATTGAATAGGAGCGTTTTACGACCCCGCCTGAGAGGAGTGACTTGATAAATCCGTACCGGTGGTCGGCTATTACTGCTTCCGCGTTGACGTTTATGGTCTGCTTCAGGTGCAGGTTCAGTTCTTCTGAAAGCGTTTTCAGCGCGCGTGATGTCTCCGGATCCGCCTCATCGCCCCTGGAGATTATCTCCCTGTCTTCTTCCAGATATTTCACGCAGAGCCATCTGCCGGGGTACTGCCCTGAAAGAAAATTTCTCTCTTCAACAATTTTTTCCATGGCCTGGATCGTGTTGTCCATGTCATCGCCATAGGAGATATATAGAGGAGTGGATGGCTGCCCGGAAACAGCCTCTGACAGCGCTGCCCCCATCAATTCGTCTATGCCTGTGCCGTTACGGGCTATAACAGGATATGCGGATATGCCAAGGCGCCCGGACAGGGCGGCGACATCTATTTCCATTCCCCTGTTTCTGGCCAGGTCCATCATGTTCAGGGCAAGTATGACCCTGCATCCCAGTTCCATGAGCTGTACAGTAAGGTAGAGATTGCGTTGCAGGTTGGATGCGTCGGCAATGTTGATAACCGCGTCAATATCGTCACGGACAAGGAAGTCCCTGGCAACCACCTCTTCCACTGAATATGCGGTCAGGGAGTAGGTGCCAGGCAGGTCGATTATCCTTGCCTTCCTGCCGTCAGGGGCGGCATAGACGCCCTCTTTTTTATCTACGGTAATGCCAGGGTAGTTGCCCACATGTTGCCTTGCCCCGGTAAGCCTGTTGAAAAGGGTCGTCTTGCCGGAGTTGGGGTTGCCGGCAAGGGCTATGACCGGCTCAATATTACCCATTGCTGTCTCCATCCTCATCACCATTTTTTTCGTCTGTAACAGAGACCTTGATGTAATCGGCTTCGTTGTTCCTCAGGGTAAGAACATTGTCCATCACTCTCACTGCGACAGGGTCATACAGGGGGGCGCGTCCCTGAATTACTATCTCTGCGCCTGGCACAAGGCCCATGTCACGGATTCTGCGGCCCAGTTCGCCGTCTGCGTTAATGGCGGTGATGGTGCCGGCCTGTTTGCGTTTCATATGTCGCATGGAAATAATCATGTTTTTCCTTAATGTTAAAAAGCGCTGGGTTGGTATGTGGCTTGTTGAGACTCATTCTCAACGGGTGGTTATACAACTACCAGTAATATAAAATGTCAAGTGGGTTGGGAATCTGTTGTTTTCCAGAGGGGCTTGATCTGAATGATGCCTTTGACTTGTCTGAAAACAGACCGGTTTTTCCTGACAGAAACATAAGGTGGGAAGTCTGGTTGTTAGGTGGGAAGTCTGGTTGTTCAAACCGGCTCAACTTCAATTTCCGCTGCTTCTGATTTGCTGAGGGTGAGTGAGCCATCCTGCAGCCTGAGTTCAATAGGGTCGCCAAGGGGCGCCCTTTTAACAACGTCAACCTGTACGTCGGGCATGAGACCCAGGGCAAAAAGACGGTGCCTCATGCCGCCCTTGCTCCTGATGCATTTTATCCTGGCCCTGTCGCCTGGTCTGATGTCACATAGTGAGCAGGGTGCACAGCCTCTTTTGCGTCTCTTTCTGCACCTGTTCCCGCATATGTCCAGGTTGTTTTTCAGGAATTTTACCATTCTTGGAAATCCTTAAAGGTTGTTGTTGCGAATCATTCTCATTAATGGTTTTCCAATATAACACATATATGGATAATGTCACCCATGTTTTTTTGTCCATGGTGCAGAATGCCGCATCTGTTGTCTTGTCCATTGCTTTAAGTTTCGCAGGATTCAGGTATGTTACAATAAAGGTTTTTCATCCTGCCGTGATGGTGAAAATGACGGGCAGGACCTTGCTGTTGTGAAAATAAAACAAAAACGGCCTGCTTTATTTTGATATTTAGCCATAAGGTGTTGTCACTTCCTGTTATAGCGGTTAGTATTGATGTTAAGTATCATTAATGTGTTAAGGAGAAATATATGAGCGGAGCCGAGGCGTTTCTGGACAGTTCCCGAAGGCTGGGCGATGATGACAGCTTTCATTTTGCGTGTACCCCGGAAAAGGAGTGCTTTACAAATTGTTGCTATGACCTGAATCTGGTTTTGATGCCTTACGATATCCTCAGGCTTAAAAATCGCCTTGGGATGAAGTCAGGAGATTTTCTGCGGCAATACACCGGAATACATGTCGGGCCTGAATCGGGTTTTCCAGTAATCATTCTCAAGATGGAAGGCAGTTACATGAAATGCCCCTTTCTTGAGGAAGGCAGGGGATGTACCGTATATGAGGACCGGCCAGGGGCATGTCGTACCTATCCCCTTGCGAGAATGGCCAGGCGCAGTACGGATTTTGAAGGTGTGGAAGAGTTCTATTATGTGGTCAGGGAGCCTGACTGTCGCGGTTTCAGTGATGGCAGGGACTGGACTGTAAGGGAATGGAAGGAAAATGAGGGTATTGAAGAATACAATGAAATGAATGATGTCTTTGGGGAGTTGCTGCAGGCCAAGACAGAGGCAGGCGTTGAACATCTTTCCGCTGACCAGATAGATATATTCTATATGGGCTGTTATGATATTGATTCATTTCGCCAGAACTTTCTGGAAGGCCCCAACCTGGAAAGATATATGGAAAATGAAGATGTAATTAAAACCATTTCCGGTGATGAAAAGGAACTTCTGAAATACGGTATGAGGTGGACCATGAAAAAACTTTTTACCGCCGGATGTCTTTCCTGTGCCGGTGGCTGCGGCACGGATGACGCGTAATTTTTTTAAAATTTCATGCAAGGAGGGTAAGCCTTATGTCTTTAAAAGCCTATGTTTTGATAAATACCCAAATTGGCAAGACCACTGATGTGGCAAGGTCCCTGAAGACAATGCCGGAGATAAAAAAGCTGGATATCATCATGGGGCCATATGATATTATCGCGGAGGTGGAGACCGAGTCGCACGACACCCTTTCACGCATTGTAATGCACAGGATGCAGGAAATAGATGCTATCAAACATACCATGACCTGTACGGTGGTGAACATGGATAACGCAAGCTGAAAGCCTGGTTTATCTCCAGGCTTTTCTGTTCTTTCTGTCTCTCCCTGTTTTCAGGTTTTTGATGCAAGGCGCAATGTCATCATTAAATTCCAGGATAGTGCTTCATCTTCTGGCAATGGTTATAGTCCTTTCCGGCCTGTTTGCCATTTTTTTTAATAATCAGCAGCAGGAGTTTCTTGAAAATCAGCTTCTTAGAGAGGCAAGGGGACTTTATCACTATGTTGTAAGGACATGCCGCTGGATCTCCCGCAACAGGGGAGTTTATGTCATGGACAGGGGAACGAGTGATTCATATATTCTTTATACGCCGTCAAAATTTATAAAATCTGTTTCTGATTTCAGGTCTGATGACGAGCCCTTTGCATTACATCTCGTAAGGGTCCGGGGTGGGAAGTTCAGGGAGGTGTCAGACACCTTTGAGAAAAATGCCCTTGAGCAGCTTGTGCGGGGGGAGAGTGATGAGGTGTGGGAGATCTCCGGCAGTGGCGATTCAACTGTTTTCAACTACGCAGGACCGCTCTACTTTGGCGATGATTGCGCAGGCTGTCATGCCGGAACCCATCCGGAAAAGGTGGTGGGTTCATTTGTGCTTTCAATACCGGCGGACAGGCTTGTAAGCGATCTTGAAAATGACAGGATATTCTATCTGGGATACATGGGAGCGGTACTGTTTGTTATTGTGTCTTTTTTGTGGATCATGATAAGGACATATGTGGTGCGTCCCCTGGAAAAATTGCGTGGCGCCTATGAGGATGTGAGGCAGGGAAAACTTGAGACCCGGATCAAGCTGGATGTGAGCAGTGAGTGGAGAGAGGTCGGGGAGAGCTTCAACCAGATGGTAAACTCCGTTGCCACACAGCATACCCGTCTTGAGAGCGAGATCGAAAAGGCCTTTCTCGATCTTCAGAAAGCCTATGAAAATCTCAAAAAGACAGGCCAGTACCGCCACGATTTTTTTTCAAACATAACCCATGATCTCAAGACCCCCATTACAGCCATCAAGGGGGTCACGGAACTTCTTTCCAACAATATCAGCGAAGGTGAAAATGCCACATATGTGGCAATCCTTGAGCGCAATGTGGAGAAACTTTCAAAGCTGGTAAGGGATCTGATTGACCTTGCGAGGATTGAAAGCGGTGAATTTGACCTTGAGCTTAAAAAATGTGATTTTGCCGAAATTGTTGAAGATGCCATCCTGATGGTCATGCCGCTCGCCATGAAAAAAGGCATTGCCTTTAATTACAGTGTGCCACGGGAAGAGGCTCTGATACGCGGGGATTATGACAGGCTTGAGCAGACAGTGAGCAACCTCCTTTCCAATGCCATCAAATTTTCTCCTGAAGGGAGCATGGTAAATATAAGATTGGAGCAGGAGTCCGGACAAATTGTCCTTTCCGTGGAAGATCACGGGCCAGGTATTCCGGATGATGACAAGGAGAGGGTGTTTGAGAAATTTTTTAGAAGGGGAAAGAGCATGGTGGAGGGCACAGGGTTAGGTCTTGCCATTGCCCGGGGGATAGTGGCAGCGCATGGTGGAACCATGTGGATTACTGATCCTGAACACCGTGGCACGGTCTTTCATGTGGCTCTGCCTCTTTATTCTATATAAATGTGTTTTTTAAGGTAGACAATTTTAATTCCAATAATCTGCAGGAGTGAATGTTTTGAGCGCGAAAAAAATTCTGGTTATAGAAGATGATCCTGATATTATGACCATTCTGAAGGCCCAGCTTGTTCTTGACAAGTTTGACGTCCAGGGCGCGGCCACTGGTGAGGAAGGCCTTGAAATGTTTTAA
>CAYXYO010000040.1:0-5737 GCA_964469365.1 uncultured Desulfobacterales bacterium
GAGGCGGCCTGACAGGCAAGGAACTGTCATCTCTTTCCATATCCAGCCAGGGCAGCGGCAGCGGAACGGTAACCAGCAGCCCGGGAGGGATAATATGCGGCACAGACTGCATACAGTATTATACCAGTGATACAGTCGTTACACTCACCGCAAATATTACTGAAGTCGGTTCACGATTTTCAGGATGGGGTGGAAACTGTACATCATGCGGGCAAAACACCACATGCTCCGTGTCAATGAAGAGTGACATGAGTTGCTCAGCGCAATTCGACACATTTTCCAGCAATGCCACAGTAACAGCACTTTTTAATGGGGCATCGTATCACATAGGAGATTCCTGCAAATTTGATGTGCAAATAGACGCGAACGGAGAGTACGACATATATGTAGGCATAGTCTTGCCTGCCGGCAATTTCATCACCTTTTCTTCATCCCTCGCGCCGTCATTTCCCGGGCAGGCAATCACCTTCAGGGAAAAGGAAACCATATCAGGCAAGAAGACATATCCGGTGTTTGACATCGTTATTCCAAAGGGACTGCAGACAGGGACCTACTGGGGATGTGGAGTGCTGTTAAAGGCCGGGGGCAATCCCTGGGACCTGGCAGACCATGTAACTTACGACTGCAGCAAATTCACGCTTGACGAATAATAATCGCCACATGGCAAAAACAATACATGACAGCTCCCGATTATCACCTGTAAAAAAGGGCTAACCGGAGCCGGAAAATCAAAAAGGAAAATTATGAACATATCAAACCTGATATTCACAGCCACTGGCAAAATGGAGGCTGACCTGCTCATCCATGGCGGAAATGTTGTAAACGTATTCAACGGAACCGTTGAGACGCTGGACATACTGATAATTGACGGCATCATAGCTGCCACCGGCAAGGAAATAGGCAAAAAAACTGAAGCAATTCAAACCATTGACGCCACAGACCTCTTCCTGGCGCCTGGCTTTATAGATGCCCATATACACATTGAAAGCACAATGCTCATACCTTCTGAATTCGCGAGGGCAGTACTGCCGCATGGCACTGTCGCCGTTGTGGCTGATCCCCATGAGATAGCCAATGTCATGGGAACAGCGGGCATCCGATGGATGCTTGAGGCTTCGGAAAATCTGCCTGTGGAATGTTTTTTCATGGCTCCGTCATGCGTGCCTGCCACCCACCTTGAGACATCAGGCGCGGAACTTTCCGCCTTTGACCTGACTCCGCTTTACCACCACGACAGGCTCAAGGGGCTTGCGGAAGTGATGAATTTCCCCGGAGTAATTAACGGCATGCCGGATCTAATGGCAAAAATAGAGGATGCAATAACAAGGGGCCTTGCTGTTGACGGCCACGCTCCAGGTCTGGGGGGCACAGATCTTTCAGCCTATGTGGCCGCGGGAATAGACTCGGACCATGAGTGCACCACCCTTGAAGAGGCAAGGGAAAAACTGGCTCAAGGCATGTATCTTTTCCTGCGTGAAGGCTCAACAGAGCACAACCTTGAAACGCTTCTGCCGGCGGTGACACCTGAAACAGTCCACAGGTGCTGCCTTGTATCTGATGACAGGCATCCCGATGACCTTATGGACATGGGGCACCTGGACCATTCCCTCAGGCTCTGTGTAAGGCATGGCCTTAACCCTGTTGACGCCATCAGGATGGTCACCATAAACCCCGCAACCCGGTTCAGCCTTTCAGGCCTGGGGGCTGTGGCTCCCGGTTACAGGGCAAACATCGTCATGCTTGAAAACCTGGAAAACTTTAATGTCAGGAAAGTATATATAAACGGCATGGAGGCTGCGTCTGACGGTTCAGCCCTGTCACAACCCGCTCTGACATCAAAGGGACGTGTCAAACGCCCTGACACACCTGCTTCCTTTAATGTAACCGGCGAGATTGATTTCAGCATCAGGGCGACAGGTCCCAAAATCAATGCCATCGGTATAGTTGAAAAACAGATAGTGACAAAGGCACTCAACCTGCCTGCCCCGACAAAAGAGGGAATGCTTGTGGCCGATCCGGAACAGGACCTTGTCAAAATCGCCGTCATTGAACGACACAGGGGCACGGGCAACATGTCAGTAGGCATGGTTCAGGGCACGGGCATCAGGGAAGGCGCCATTGCGGGAAGCGTTGCCCATGATTCCCACAATATCATAGTAATGGGCAGCGACGACAGGGACATGAAACTGGCGGTCTCAACCCTGCTTGGGAACCAAGGGGGATTCGCGGTAGTTGCAAACGGCAGGATAACAGCCGACCTTCCACTGCCCGTGGCCGGCCTTATGTCTGACCTCCCCTTTGAGAAGGTCAGAAAACAGATGGACATCCTGCTGTCAGCAGCAAGGGAGACCGGATGCACGCTTGAAAACCCGTTTATGACCATGAGCTTTCTGGCCCTTCCGGTAATACCTGAACTCAAGATTACCGACATGGGGCTTGTGGATGTTGGGAAATTCGATTTTACGTCCCTTTTCACAGAATAAAAAAACGGTTCGGAAAATATAACAACAAGAGGGAGGAGCCATGTACAAGTACGTTATTCTGACCATTTTATCATCTGTTCTGACATATTCCTTTCCCGCCTTTGGAGACAGTTCCTATCAGGTCACCTTTGAAACCGAAGAGTGCAACGGCGACACAGGCATGGCCACAGTACCGATAAACGACATTTTCAGGATACAGGGCATGGAATGTGACCCTCCAAACGAAGATGTAAAACTTAAACAGCTCCTTGTAAGGTCATCAGGCATACACGGCAGTTATGACGCATTTACAATCACCCCTGAAACTGCTGACATGATAAAAAAAGAAATCAAGGAATACATGGGTTCAAAAAAGAGGCTTCTTGACAGGGGAAGAAGCATAATACTGCACCATTCCAGGGATTAGTCAGGCTGACTTCATTGACATGCGAACAGCGATCTCTTCCGCGCCTGTGGTTCAGACAGGTCTTGAAAGGCTCCTTGCAGAAAAACCGGCGTGGACAAAAGACCGGCGCCTCGGCCTGTTATGCAACCAGGCTTCTGTAAACAGGAATTTCCATCATGCCAGGACATGCGTAAACAACGCATTTCCTGGGCAGCTAAAGGCCGTTTTTTCACCCCAGCACGGTCTTTTTTCGGAAAAACAGGACAACATGAAGGAGTCCCCCCACCTTACTGATCCGGAACTTGCGATACCTGTGTTCAGCCTGTATGGCAAAAGCCGCTCTCCACTTAAAGAGCAACTGGAGCTGACAGACATACTACTGATTGATCTTCAGGATGTCGGATGCCGCGTATATACTTATATATGGACAATATTCCTTGCCATGAAGGCATGCGCGGAACATGGCGTGGAGGTCGCCGTACTTGACCGGCCAAACCCCCTTGGCGGCCATGACATTGAAGGGAGTATCATGGCCAAGGAATTCTATTCCTTTGTGGGCATGGCCCCCATTCCCATGCGCCACGGCATGACCGTTGCCGAACTCGCCATGTTTTTCAGTGAGCTGGAAGATATCCCAAGGCCCCACATATTGCCCATGAAAGGCTGGCGGCCTTCGTTCTGTTATGAAGATACCGGATTGCCGTGGGTTATGCCGTCACCAAACATGCCGGCCATGTCAACCGCCGTCGTATATCCAGGGCAGGTGCTGCTCGAAGGCACCAACATCTCTGAAGGCAGGGGAACAACCCGGCCATTTGAAATCTTCGGGGCCCCTTGGCTTGACGCGACAGGAATAATCCGAAGGATGGAGCTGTCAGGCCTGAAGGGATTTTTCCTCAGAAGGCAGGATTTTGAACCGACATTTAACAAATATGCCGGCGAACACTGCCAGGGTGTGCAGATACACGTGGTGGACAGAAAGCTCTTTACTCCATATACCTTCACCCTTGTTCTCCTGTCAACCATAATGGAGATGCACCCTGACAGATTCGAATGGTCACGGCCTCCCTATGAATATGAATTTGAACGGCTCCCCTTTGACCTGATTACAGGAAACAGCAGGACAAGGCAGGCTGTTGAAGGATGCGGCGACATTGACACCTTCCGGGCCATTTGCGCCTGTGATGAAAAGGACTTTTTTGAACAGCGAAAACCATATCTGCTCTATGAGCGACTCCCTTGATGATGGAGAAAATGCCATGAACATGAAAACGGCAATCCGGTTTCACCACATTATTACAATGGGCCTTATTCTTCTATTAGTGACATATCCTGATATCAGCAAGGCTCATGGAGCAGCTACACCTTCACCGCCTTCCTCACCTGTCAAACTCATATTCATACATCATTCAACCGGAGAGAACTGGCTTGCCGACGACAATGGGGGCCTGGGGGCCGCCCTTATGCGGAACAACTACTTTGTGAGCGACACCAATTACGGTTGGGGGCCTGACAGCATAGGTGACAGGACGGATATCGGAAACTGGTATGAATGGTTCAGGTCAGGTGCGTCACCGACATATCTCGCGGCCCTTTATAATGAAAATGGACAGAATGCTGATTACTCAAGACTTGAGGCTGATCCAGGCGGAGAAAACACCATTATAATGTTCAAATCCTGTTTTCCAAACTCAAACCTTGGAGGCAGCCCAGACGACCAGCCTGCATCAGGCGAAAATCCCCTGCGGGGCGAGGATGCCTGGTCTGATCACATGACCGTTGGAAACGCCAGGGGCATATACATGGATCTGCTGAACTACTTTGCCACCCGCCGGGACAAACTCTTTGTGGCAATCACCGCGCCGCCCCTTTCGCCGTCAGAGACATCCTCAACCAGGGCGGCCAACGCGAGGGCATTCAACAACTGGCTCGCGAATGAATGGCTCAAGGACTATCCCTATAAAAATGTCGCACTGTTTGACTTTTACAATGTGCTTACCAGCAATGGCGGAAACAGCGGCGTCAATGACGCTGGCAGCCCCACAGGCAACCATCACAGGTGGCGTAACGGGGCCCCTGAACACACGCAGACCGTAAGCTCCGACACATCAGCCTATCCATCATCTTCAGACGACAGCCACCCGACACAGGCCGGAAACCTGAAGGCTACAGAAGAATTTCTGCCAATGCTCAACTGGTTCTACTCACAATGGAAGGATTCCGTCTCCGGTTCCTGCCCAACCAACGCCCCTGAAACGGAAATAACCGCAAACGGCAAAGACAGCGCTCTTTCAGTTCATACAAATGAAAATGTCTCCATTTCCGTCTCATTCTCGCCTGGCTGCATGTCCGGCAAGGCCGGCGATCTCTGGATACTGGCATCCACGCCCTTTGGCTGGTTTTTTTATGACATGCAGGTTAAAATGTTCTGGGACAGCGGAATAAAGGTATCATCACAGTCGCCATTCACCGAAGACCTGAACAAAACCATTCTGGAAACAACCCTGCTGCCAGAGGGAAAATATACATTCTATCTCGGTTTTGACACTGTACCCAATAACGCAGTTGACCTTGAATCACTAACATACGACAGCATTGAGGTAGAGGTAACCCCTTGATCCACACCACTGTCCAGAAATCAGAGACGCCAATTCTCCACCCTGTCACCCTGGCATTTTACAAGGAACAGGCTGACCTTGAGGCAGAATTTCAGGACGATATTTTTTCCGGTTCATTACCCGTATTCCGTTTTACCTGTTTTTTCGGCATATTCCTCTATTCTGTCTTTGCCATACTGGACGCGCTGCTTGTACCGGAATACAAACACATCTTCTGGCTTTACCGTTTCGCCGTCTTTCTGCCTTTTACC
>CAYXYO010000041.1:0-4119 GCA_964469365.1 uncultured Desulfobacterales bacterium
AGAGGCCAGGAAGGTCGGCGCGGTTACCGTATGCCTTACCGGCGCAGGCGGGGGCAGGATGAAAGGCATGTGCCATCTGGAACTGTGCGTGCCGTCAGACGATACGCCACGGATACAGGAAGTGCATATTTTCATACTGCATCTGGTGTGCGACCTTGTGGAACAGCAGCTTTTCGGCAACAGGGGAGAATAAAATGTCATATCCTCAACCACTTGATTTCAAAGGCCTTGAGACCTACTCTCTTTATGAAAGGGAGAGCAAGGTGTCGGTGTCAGACTTTGCGAAACCCGCGGCGGCCGGTTTCTCCTTCAGCGCCTTTATGGACTCCCTTCCTGACCAGCTCGCGGCTTCTGACCTGAAGAAGGTGGCCGGGGCTGTATGCGACGCTGTTAATGGGAATAAAAGGGTGCTCCTCTGCATGGGGGCCCATGTGATAAAGACAGGGCTCAATCCAGTGCTTGCCGGTCTTATGGAGGCAGGGGTCATTTCAGGCATTGCCGTAAACGGCGCATGCATAATACATGATTCTGAAACCGCCATGGCAGGCAAGACATCCGAGGATGTGGCGGCAGTGCTTGGCCAGGGCAGGTTCGGAGCAGCCAGGGAGACGGGCGAGTTCCTTAACAGCGCCATAAAAAAGGCTGCCGAAACCGGCAGGGGACTTGGCAGACAGGTGGGGGAAGAGCTTCTCGCAGCCGGTTTCCCATACAATGAGTACAGCCTGCTTGCCACTGCTGCCCGCCTTGGTATCCCTGTTACCGTGCATGTGGCTGTCGGCACTGATATCATTCACATACATCCCGGCGCTGACGGGGCAGCCATCGGAAAGGCCACTTTTGACGACTTCAGGATATTCTGCTCCCTGGTGTCAGGGCTTGAGGAAGGGGTGCTTCTCCATGTGGGGTCAGCGGTACTCCTGCCCGAGGTCTTTCTCAAGGCCCTTACCCTGGTCAGAAACCTCGGTTTTCCCGTGAAAAAATTTGTTACTGCCAATTTTGACTTTATCCGTCAGTACCGCCCCTTGACCAATGTTGTCAGCCGACCTACATTAGAAGGCGGCACTGGCTACAACATAACAGGACACCATGAGATAATGATACCCCTGCTCGCCTTTGCCATAATGGAAGGTCTTGAAGGCCGGGCATGAGGGGAATGCCCTTTTGAATGTCGCGGCCCCGGGCCTGAGCAGGATGTTTTTCTGCTTCAGGGAGCTGAAGCGCTAATGTTACAGGAGGAAGAAAGATGCCCATTTACGAATATATGTGCAAGGATTGCGGGGAAGAGTTTGAGGAACTTATCATAGGTTCCCAGAAAACCGTCAAATGCCGCAAGTGCGGTTCTGTGAATACAGACAAGAAGATGTCTTCCTTTGCCTTTAAGGCAGGGGCCACATTCAGGGGCACAGGCAAAAAGGCAGAGGCAGGCGGCGGGTGTTCCGGGTGTACGGCCACAAGTTGCAGCACATGCGGAGGCTGATGGTTTGATGAATAAAAAGATACGGCTTGGAACAAGAAAAAGCAGGCTTGCCATGACCCAGAGCGGCATGATTGCCGCTGAGCTTGAAAGACTCAATCCGGGAATCTCTGTTGAACTTGTGGAGATTGTAACCAGGGGGGACAAGATCCTTGATGTGCCGCTTGCCAGGGTGGGAGGCAAGGGGCTTTTTGTGAAAGAGATAGAAGAGGCCATGCTTGACGGCAGGATTGACATGGCTGTGCACAGCCTCAAGGACGTTCCCGCTGAACTGCCTGACGGGCTTGAGGTGACTGTTTTTCCTGAGAGGGAAGATTTTCGTGATGCCTTTATTTCAGGAAAGGCCGCCACATTTCAGGAACTGCCTGACAGGGCGGTGGTTGGCACCAGCAGCCTGAGGCGTATGTCCCAGTTGAAAAAGGCCCGCCCGGACCTTGATATCCGCTCTCTCCGTGGCAATGTGGACACGCGTCTTGGAAAACTTGAGGAAGGCATGTATGACGCCATCATCCTCGCGTCTGCCGGCATGAACAGGCTGGGCTTTTCCAGCAGGATAACTTCCCTCATCGGCCCGGAACTCATGCTTCCGGCAGTCGGCCAGGGATGCCTTGGAATAGAGTTCAGGAGTGAGGATGAGGAGATGAGAAAGATTCTGTCTTCCATTCATCATGAGCCCACGGCCCTGTGCGTCAGGGCTGAACGCGCCTTTCTGCTCCGGTTGGAAGGCGGTTGCCAGGTTCCCATTGGGGCCCTCGCGTCCCTTGAGGGCGACAGGATCTCCCTTGAGGGCATGGTTGCCGATGAGGCAGGGGAGAGGATGATAAGACGCGGTATGGAAGGCGGCGCCGGAGACCCGGAGGGGCTTGGAGTGAGGCTGGCTGAGGATATCCTTGCGGCAGGTGGCAAAGAGATACTGGAGGAAGTTTATTGTGAGTAACGGGAGCGAATCCGCCGCATCAGCAGGCATAGTCTATCTGGTAGGCGCCGGTCCGGGAGACCCCGGCCTTCTTACGGTCAGGGGCAGGGAACTGCTTGCCGGGGCTGAAGTGGTAATCTTTGACAGGCTGGCAAGCCCCAGGCTACTTGCCTTTGCGTCCCCTGACGCTGAAAGAATATATGTTGGCAAAAGGATAGGGAAGCATGTTGCCAATCAGGATGAGATAAATTCGGTTATCGTCAGGAAGGCAAGGGAAGGAAAAAAGGTGGTGCGGCTCAAGGGCGGCGACCCCTTCATATTCGGACGTGGTGGCGAGGAGGCCGAGATACTGAGCAGAGAGGGCATTCCCTTTGAGATCGTTCCCGGCGTAACTTCTGCCATTGCCGCCCCTGCCTATGCGGGAATCCCCCTTACCCACAGGGCCCATACGGCATCCGTGGCAATTGTGACAGGCCACAGGCGCTGTGACGTAAAGGAGGCTGACGTTGACTGGGAGGGGCTTGCAAAGGGCGTGGGCACACTTGTGTTCCTTATGGGCATGACCAACCTTTCCAACATAGCCGGGACCCTTGTGAAATATGGAAGATCGCCTGACACCCCTGTGGGTATCATACGCTGGGGAACGACCCCGTATCACAAAACCCTTACAGGCACCCTTGAAAACATAGCTGAAAAGGTAAAGGATGCCGGTTTCAAGCCGCCTGCGGTAATAGTTGTGGGCGATGTTGTAAGTGTCAGGGAGCATATAAACTGGTATGAAAAAAAGCCGCTCCTTGGAAAACGGATTCTTGTTACCAGGTCAAGGGAGCAGGCCAGCGACCTGATAGGCATACTGGAAGAGAGGGGGGCGGGATGCATAGAGTGCCCCACCATAGCAATCCGTCCGCCTGAGGATATCTCCCCCCTTGACAGGGCCATAGATGCCATTGATTCCTTTGACTGGATAGTGTTCAGCAGCGCCAACGGGGTGCGCTTCTTTTTTGACCGGCTCTTTGAAAAGGGCAGGGACATCCGGGCCCTCGGTTCCATCAGGATAGCTGCCGTGGGTTCAAGCACTGCGGAAGTGCTCAGGGAACTCTATCTTAACATTGACCTTATACCTGATGTCTTCAGGGCGGAGGGGCTTATAGCAGCCTTTTCGGAACTTGAGATGGCGGGGAAAAGGGTGCTGGTTCCCAGGGCAAAGGTGGCAAGGCAGACCCTTGTTGACGGCCTTGAGGCAATGGGCGCTGATGTGACTGTCGTAACATCATACGAGACTGTCCTGCCCCCTGTGCCTCCGGAGGTCATAGACATACTTGAGGTGGAACCTGCCGATGTGCTGACCTTCACAAGTTCTTCAACAGTGAAGAATTTTTTCAGGGCAATGCCTGAAGATATCAGGGAGAGGGTGACGGCTACCGCAAAAATCGCCTCAATCGGGCCGATTACATCTAAAACAGCGGAAAAGTATGGTCTTGAAGTGCATATAGAACCTTCGGAGTCCACAATCCCTGCCCTGGCTGACGCAATAGAGGCATATTTCAGCGACAGGGATGGTGAGTGAGATGAAAATCGGCCCTTGCCTGACCGCATACTGTGTGATATGTAACAGATTCTCTGTCCGTATATGTGCAGGGAAAATATGCGCGGTAAAGATATTTCAGCCAGCATAGCTCAGTTGGTAGAGCAGCTGATTCGTAATCAGCAGGTCAGCGGTTCGACTCCG
>CAYXYO010000042.1:0-5072 GCA_964469365.1 uncultured Desulfobacterales bacterium
TATCCTTCGTAATAGTGAAAACGTCCCTGGCACACAACCACCCTTGTGTCACCAATGGAGCCCGCCACAAGCCTGCCAGCGTGCGAGGGCGAAGTCGATTTCAAAAAACCGGGAATCTCCCCGTAATCCGCGGAAAAGACGACATCAAGCCGTTCAGCCACTCCACCCAGGCCCGTGCCGAGGACCACACAGACCTCAGGCAGCCAGGGCAGCCGCTCCTTCAGCCACTCCGCGCTCCTTCTGATGGACAACATGTAATCGCGCATGATATGAAACCTTACTGATAGAGGCAGGTGAAAACGCTCACTGCCTCCACGTTTTTCTCCTTGACAACAGAACCTCAGGCCATTAAACGAACTACAAATACAGTACACAACATTTATAATAACAGGGAGAATATCGAAATGCAGCACATAAAAATCTTTTTTGCCGCGCTGGCATCCATCATACTGTTATCAGGCTGTTCAATCTCGACATCCATAGGCACCTCTTCGGAATCAAGCTCGGACTCATCAAGTTCAATATGCAAATCCTCAACATCATCCGATGAGAGCGCCATTGTGGAAAACCGGCAGGACTACCAGCAGGACGTGGCGGCATTCACAGATACGGCGGCCCATTCAGGTATCTCACCAGATGAATTCATGCAGGGACTGGGCAGGATAGCGGAACGCCACGGAATAACGGCATGGGACATGCGGGAGGACACATACAGGGCTATAGGCATGGGGCTTAAAACCGCGAAGATTAAAAAGGAAGAGATACCTGAGGAGCCCTTTCTCAAGGAGCTCGTACAGCACAGGGACGGCGCCATGCAGCACATCATGGCCGGGTATGAAGGACGCAACAACCTCTGAAGACGCGGGAAACCTTTGACTTCATGGCTGTCTGACACTTCCACCTGTACTGCGCCACACTATTAATCCGCGTCATGCGCCTTGTCACAAAACCGGTGCGGCATGTTTACCCTCTGCTGGCCGCGCTGCTTTTATGCGTCACCCAATCAGCGGGCCCTGCATCAGTCCCCCAGGGCCATTACATTGACCTGATATACATTGATGCCAACACTGCGGGGTCAAGCGGCGGTCATGCCGCAGTGCGTCTTGGCAGGCATGTATATCACTACCAGCACTATCCATCAGGATTCTTCCTGCCTGTCAGGGACAGGTGGAAACAGTTCCGCCGCATCTACAATGACCTTGAAAACCGCAACATCCATATAAACCGCATATCCGTATCCCCTTCCGCCTTCCTCAACATAAGCCGTTTCTTCAGGAAACAGTACCTGGCCATGGAACAGCAGATGGCCAACCTTGAACAACTTGAAAATGAAAAAAGATTCCTGGTCGAAGCTGAAAATCCGGACGTGCTCCATGCCTTCAGGGGAGCAGGCCTGTTTGCAGAACAAACCGGGGGAGAGTCACTCTTCAGCAGGGAAGAAAAAGAGAAGATTAAAAAGGCCTTGCAGGTCGCGGAGAAAAAACTTGATGCTTTTGTCATCAAGGGGGAAAAATCAGCTTGCGGCTCTACGGATTTTACATGCGGTTTTACCTGTCAGGCCAAGACGGATATTTCACGCTACCTTGAGCTCGCCCATTACGTCCACGCACTGAATTTCATTCTGCAGGACAGGGAGATAAGGGAGTCATTCCTGTTTGACATAACCGCCCTGGCCCCTGAATGCGCCCCGCCCCTCAAACAAAACGAGCTGGAGGCGCTTGAAACATACAGAGACAGACTGAAGGCAGACATATTAAAGATGACAGCATCATGCCGTAATGATGTCGGCTGGCCAATAATGCTGGCATTCGCGAGGATGCGGGCCATCACCCGCTCCATAAAAACCTCCCATGTCATGACACTTGACACCTTTTCCGACAGGGCGGACCTTGTAAAATCAGATGCCCTCAAAGGAAATATGGCAGTCAGAACAATATATTCACATCAATGCAGGGAGTTCATCTCCATTCGCAACGCCATGTTCAAAAGGAGCGTTCCGGAAGAAACGGAATACAATTTCCTTGAAAACAGCTCGGCCAGACTCCATGAGACCGCCGCACACCTTAAAAAGGGCAAGGGAGATATCAGGGTTCAGAACGATATCATGATACCTGACAAACATGCCATGCTGCCCGTAAAAAGGCCTGTCTTTTCAAAGCATAACCGGAGACAGCTTGCGACAACCGCGGAAAGAAGATATGAAGTCTGCAAAAAAACACTTGAGAACACATACCGTTACGGGCTTGTTGACCACAACTGCGTAACCGAACTTGTAAAAAATCTGTACAGGGGAGCCGGAGACAGGCAAAAGGGAAAGGAGATATTCGGAAACGTGATAGACCCCTATGACGGTCTTTTTTTCATCCCGTTTATCTTTGACATGGAGGCTGGAGAGAAACTATCCGTCAACAAACGCATATTTCTTCCTTCCCGCAGGGCAAGGGAAAAAGAGAGGATATGCCGGGAAAACGGCATCCTTGCCTGCCTGAAAGAAGAGACCACACTGACATCCTTGCTATATGAAAGATATGGAGAAGAACGGGGTTTCCTCTTTTTTACTGACGATGCCACTGTCATGCGTCCCCTGTTGGGTGCCCTGAACATGATTTACGGCATTATCTACACAGGAACAGGCCTCCTGAACCTTCCCCTCGATAACGGCAAGATGCTAAAAGACGGTGGCACCGGTATACTTTTCAGCATACCTGAACTTTTCTTTTTCAATATAAGAAAGGGCTCGTTCAGCGTTGTGGAAAACCGGGAATCTCAAGTTTTTCAACAAGTTCAAGCAGATCAGAAGGCAAAGGGGCCGAAAACTCCACGCGTTCCCCACTTGCCGGATGGGTCAGGGCCAGTCTTGCCGCGTGAAGCATCTGCCTTTTAACAGAGACCGTCTCTTCGGGCAGCACAACGGTTAACCGGCCGCCGTAAAGGGCGTCTCCCATTACAGGATGTCCTGCGAAATGCATATGGACCCTGATCTGATGAGTGCGTCCGGTATGTATGTCAAGCCTTAAAAGAGAGGCTGACAGGAGTTCCTTACTTACTGACCAGTCAGTGAGAGCCGGCCTTCCTGCCCTGTAATTGACTGCCATCTTCTTTCTGTGTACGGGATGCCTTCCGATTGGGACATTAATCCTGCCATGTGAATCATCCATGTGACCGGACACGACAGCGTAATAGGTCTTGGAGACCTTGCGTTTCCTGAACTGAGACGCAAGGGAAAGGTGCGCCGCGTCATTTTTGGCGCAGACAATTATTCCGGAGGTGTCCTTGTCCAGGCGATGAACAATACCGGGACGAATCTCCCCGCCTATGCCAGAAAGGTCGCTGCAATGAAAAAGCAGGGCATGAACAAGTGTGTCATGCTCCCTGCCCGCGCCAGGATGAACAACAAGTCCGGGGGGTTTGTTGACAACAACTATATCCCTGTCCTCATGGATGATATCAAGGGGGATATTGACAGGGGAAAGCTCCACGGGCACAGGCAATGGAATCTTCACGCGAATCACATCTCCGGGAGACACCCTGTGCCTTGGCAGGGTGACAACCCGGCAATTTACCATCACATCAGCATTTTTTACAAGCTGCTGCAGACGTGAACGTGAAAGTTCATCTATCTTTTCAGCAAGGAGCTTGTCAAGCCGCTTTCCCCTGTCATCTCCGGTTGCTACAAGCTCTACTTCAGGGTTCACGGTTCCTTGACAATTACCGGAAATCAGGAAATGACATCCGAGAGTTTCGCGGCAACGGCGTCCACCTGTTCCTGCACGCCGAACATATCTTCTATCTCCTTGAGCATGGCGGTTTCCTTCTTGCCCTGGGCTATTGCCATCTCCTTGACCAGAAGGGTCCTGGCAGTATCAAGCATCTTTCTCTCCCCAAAGGACAGAGGCTTGTCTTTCTGCAGGATATAAAGGTCCCTGAGAACAGCCGCAAGCTCAAAAATAGACCCTGTCTTGATCTTCTCCATATATTCCCGATACCTGCGATTCCAGGTCTGGGACGTAAACTTGACATCTTTTTTCTGAAGAATATCATAGACTTCCTTCACTTCCTTCTTGGAAATGATATTTCTCAGGCCAACAGTCTCCGCATTCTGTATGGGAACCATAACCTTCATGTCATTTTCAAGCACATGAAGCACATAAAAGGTAAAGGACTCTCCGCCGACCTCTTTTTCCTCAACTTTCTCTATCCTGGTAACCCCGTGGGCAGGGTACACAGCAAGATCTCCGGCCTTGAATTCAAGTTTGCTCATATTTCCTCATTCATCCATAGCATCTATGTGAGATATCTCTCCAGATGGAGCCCGGCTTTGAAAGCCTGAATTTTTAATTTTAACACAAAACCACAAAAATTAAAAGAAGAAACTGACAGATCCTACTTGCGTCCGAAAAACTCCCTGACCCACCCCTCCACAAGGGCCTTTGACGGAATCCTCCCGGCGCTGACCACCCTGTTTCCCAGGACAAGGGCAGGCGTCTTGTCAACACCGTAACGCCATATCTCGTCAAGCTCCCTGACATGCTCTATGTCAGCGGCTATCCCAAGCTCCTGAAAAACGTCCATAACCATCTCCTCCAACCGGTTGCATCCAACGCATCCCCTGCCAAGGATCCTGACAATCCTCTCACCGGACCGCGGAGCTTCTCCGCGCAGCCTGCCAAGCCAGAGATCTGAAAGGGCGTCAAGATAGCTGTTTCTTGCCTCCTGAGGGATATAGTTGCGTTTTTCCACCTTATCAAGTATTAGGCGGGCTGCCTCAAATGGCGTTATGTCACTATTGCCATGCCTTTCAATGACCTCTGTCAAGGCGCCGTCAAGGCCGCGGAGCCCCACGCTGGAATTTCCCACCTTAAGCAATGTTCCCACCGGACGATCCTCACTTCCTCCTTTCCCTCTGTCTGAAAAGAATCCGTACAGGTGAAAGGGTGATATCAAGCTCCTCCCTGAAATGATTCGCAAGAAAACGTCTGTAATGCTCTGGTATCAGGTCAGGATAGTTGGCGAATATCACAAAGGTGGGCGGAGACGCCGAGACCTGGGTGACATAAAACAGTTTCAGATGA
>CAYXYO010000043.1:0-3704 GCA_964469365.1 uncultured Desulfobacterales bacterium
AATATGGCGAATAGCGCCTGTTCAGTCTGACAGACAAGGTTGTTACCTGTTTTGCCCTTTTGCATGTGGTTATCCTGTTTATAGGTGTCACTTTGATTATTTTATCAGTCATGGTCGTGAACTCAACTAGTTATTCATCTATATATTTTTCAACATACTGGGCCATGAGCTCGTGTATGTTGACAGGGGGAGAGGGGTGGAAATAGTGTTCAATCACCGAGTGCCCCAGTTCATGTCCAACAACCCTTAGAGTGACATCAGGCGCGGAGATGTAAACAGTGTTGGCCTTTGGAGAGTAAAAGGCGATGAACTCAACGCGCCGTCTGTACTGCCGTAAATATACGGCCCGGACCTCGGCTGCCGAGTGAAGTATCTGGAGGTTTACCTTTATTCCGGGCATGGGCATCCTGAGAATCTGCTGTACCTTAGCGTAGATTCTTGTAATCTTGTTTTGCACCTCTTCTTTTACAGTTAGTCCTGAACTTCCGCCAAAAAGGGAAAACGACGAGCTGAAATATACATTGTCATTGAACTCTTTGAGGTCGTCATTGCTGTTCCACATCACATGGACATCACCTGCCTCCATGCTCCCTGCCAGGGCGGAGCCTGCCTGGAAGAGCAGGAGTACTATGATGAAAGTCCTCAGGAACATGGCGCTATTTTCTGGACATACGTTTGTATGCCGCTATCCGGTCACGCAGGGCAGAGAGTCGCTCAGAAAGTTTCGCGCGTTGCGGTTCGGGACAGGCATCAAGCTCTGCCTCCATGGCGTCACAGAGATTTTCCATTGCTGCAAGGTCTTCCGAGAGCATCATGTTAAACCTGTTGAGCTGCCGGGCAATGGGTTTGCCTTCATCCTTCTGGCGCAACCATATGTCTTGACTCAGATCCCTGTCGAGCATGGCGTCAAGGGTCTTGCCAAACCTGTAAAGTGGGCCTGCTATTCTGTGACTTATGAACATTACGGCAATGGAGAGCAAGAGACCTCCTGTAAGCATTACAATCCAGTTTGCCTTAAGCATGTCCCTGATAATGGTGCAGGTGGATTTTTCAACCACGATTCTGTAATTGTCATAGACTATGCTTAACTGCCCTGATGCAATGAGTGTTGATGTTGCCATGAATAGCAGTACTGTGAGAAAGGCCAACATGAAATAGTAGAATATCAGTTTGCCCTGCATCTCACGGTTAATAAAATAGTTGCGGCGCTTGTAACGATTTTTTGCCTGCTCCATATTTACGGTCTCCTGGTCCTGTTAATCATGTTTGCCGCCCCTGGTTCCCCGGTTTGCCATCGTATTGTCAACAAATCTGATATGTGCCTTTTGTTTAAGCTCATGGAGCCATTTCTCCATGGCGTACTGTTTCTTCTGGTTGTACAGCTTCCTTTTTATTTTTTCAGGCGCGATGCTGCTTTTTCCTGCGCCCTGACCGTTGGTGATTTTTATAACTTTGATGCGCGCATATCCTTCCCTCCAGAAAAATGGTTCCGACAGCTCCCCCTGTTTTGTCTTGTCAATCATTTTTCTTATGATGAACGGCAGTTCCCCATACCTTCCTTGCAGGTTTTCTTTTTTATGCATGTCAGAACCTTTGGCCTCGTCAAGGTTGGCGCAGGTGAACAGTTCGAGGTCATACAGTTTTTCAGCCTTGTTCAAATAATTTTTAATCTCCGCGGGAGAGACATCTATTTCAAGGGATGCCTCCTGCCTTTTGAGAAGGATGGTGACAAGCGACTGGTTTACAAAGTCCTGGACGTATTCCCTGAATTCCTTTTCCTTGTCTATCCGTTGCCGGTATGCCTCCTGCAAAACAAGTTCGGTGTCTATCATGCGTTTTATGCCTTCCTGCCGGGTTTGCGCCGCATAGGGATGGGTTTTTATCCAGTTCTGTATGTCCTGCTCTGTAAATTTGTAACTGTTTATTTCCAGGACGCAGCTTTCCTTTTTGTCGCGTTCTGCAGGAGATATGTGGTTGTTAATTATCAATCCGGCTGTAATGGCGACAAGAATTGTCAATAAAATATAGTTCAGATATCTCATGGCTGTTTTTTTCTCCCGGGGATACTATGTTTTTCGGATGCCTGTTCCAGCTTCTGAAGTCGTTTTCTGACCCATTTCATCGCAGGACGTATGGCCAGAACCCTTCTGTATTCTTCCACTGCCCTGTAATTGACCCCGATTTTTTCGTAGAGTCGGGCCATATTTATTTTAAGGTAAGGGTTGTCAGGAAAGAGGTCAACTCCATGACGGAGTGTGTCCAGGGCATCTTCGTATTGTCTGTTTTTTTCATACCAGCTGGCCAGGGTCAGGAACGCCCTTGCGTCAGCAGGCTGTTGCTTCTGTCCGGCAAGTGTGACAGCGTGCTTGTAGATTGAAAGAGCCGTCTCTTTTTTGCCTGATTTCTCAAGGAAGTTTCCGTAACAGATATAGGCAGCGGCCTTTTCGGGCAGGGCGTGTTCCATATCCATGTCATTAACGCCGTAGAGGGTCATGAAGGTCAGCATCTCTTCTGTCTGTTCAGGAGCTATATCAAGGAACTGTTTTACCTGCCGCAACCCCTCTGTAACGCGTCCTTTGGCAAAAAGCCATCCGGCGTAATTCCTGTACATCCCTTTTTTGGAGATGTTGGTGGCAATGCCGGCTTTCAGAAGCGCCTCTGCCTTGTCAGGTTCCCTGTAATAATCCAGTGTCAAACCCGCCTGTTGCAGATAGATCCCCTTGAGGGGGTCGAGTTTGATGGCGTTGATGTACTCTTTGATTGCCTGAGGGCCGTTTCGCAGTGCAAGGAGCATGTTGCCCATGATGTAATGATAGTCCGGGTTCCATGGGGCTGTTATGGACGACCTCTCCATGCACCTGATGCACTGTTCAAGTCGTTCAGGAGTTGACGCCTTCAGGTTTGCCGGCACCTTGCACAGGGCGGTTCGGAAAGAGGCTGTAAGCAGACAGATGTATATGACAAGGCATACTGCCATGAGAGAGGTAATTGCCGCCATTGTTACAGCAGATGTCATGCCTTTTGAATCAAGATAAATACGTTTGCTGTAACGGTTGTTGCCCATGGCGGCTGCCACGGCCATGCCGCACAGAAAAAAGAACCAGAGCCTGTTTGCGCCTATGTGCATGTTAAAGTCAGTGATGCTGTGCATGAGTATGGCTGCAATGCCTGTGAGGGAGCCTGCCCAGATGTGGACAGAGCAACGGTTGACCCTTTTTTTCCAGAATTGCCACGTGGTAATCATCAGCCTGGCAAGAAAAATGGCCATGAGCGTGAGAGAAACAGCTCCGCCTTCTATGGCGAACTCCAGATAGTCGTTGTGCGCGTGATCAAATATCTTGTTTTTGAAGTTGGTCTGGTATGAAGGATATATTGAGATAAATGTGCCGAAGCCCGTGCCTGTTGCGATGAAGTCGCCTGCTATCCTGGCTGAATTGAGCCATGTGACAGGACGGCCTTTCCGGAGTTCGCCTTCCACCGCTTTGGCATCGAACCTGTCCAGAATAGGCTGCCACCCTGTTACTGTGACCATGGAAAGAAACAGAATCGCTATAACTGCAAGCAATACCCCCTGATATGGTTTGTGGCCGCCATGCGATTTTGTAAGAATCCCGAAAAATATGAGAGAGAATATGGTAACTGCCATGCCTGTCCTTGAGCGGCATATGAAGATAGAGGCGGCAACTGTGATAACATACAGTCCG
>CAYXYO010000044.1:0-15523 GCA_964469365.1 uncultured Desulfobacterales bacterium
CGCCTCCGGAGGTCTGAACAGGGATTTCAGCCCTGGCGACCTGATGACGCTCTCCGATCACCTGAACCTTGTTCCTGACAATCCCCTGAGAGGCGAAAACCTTGATGAACTTGGCGAAAGATTCCCTGACATGTCAACAGCATATACCCCTGTCCTGAGAAGGGGGTTCGCAGAGGCAGCCTCGTCACTCGGGCTCGATGTGCGCGAGGGGGTTTTTGTGGCTGTGCCGGGTCCGAGCCTGGAGACCCCGGCCGAGACCCGTTTCTTGAGAATGGCAGGCGGCGATGCCGTTGCCATGTCCATGGTGCCAGAGGTGATAGCCGCGGTACACGCCGGGATGAAGGTGCTTGGAGTGGCGGTCATAGCGAATGTCAACGACCCGGACAATTTCGAACCGGTGCTTATAGAAGATGTGGTAAGGAACGCGGAGATGGCTGAAAGGAATCTTTCCGCAATACTGGGAGAATTTTTAAGGCGGAGGTCATGGAACAGGTAGATTTTATTGTAAAATGCGGTTGGGTGGTTCCCGGAGCCGGAATGCAGCCCCTGAGGGACGGGGCCGTTGCTGTACAGGGGGACTGCATAAAGGCGGTTGGCAGGGCGGAACATGTCCTGGAAAAGTATCTCTCTTCCGGAATTGTGGAACGACCTTCAGGAATGGTTGTCCCCGGCCTGTTCAATACCCACACCCATATCCCCATGACCCTCTTCAGGGGGCTTGCGGATGACTTGCCCCTGAAAAGGTGGCTTGAGGACCACATTTTCCCCGCAGAGGCAAGGCTGACCCCTGAGCATGTGAAACTTGGGGCTGAACTTGCCTGCGCCGAGATGATAAGGTGCGGAGTGACCTCTTTTATTGACATGTATCTCTTTGAAGATGTTATTGCCGGAGTGGTTGACAGGGCAGGGCTCAGGGCCTGGCTTGGCGAGGGGCTGTTTGACTTTCCATCGCCAGCCTTTGATTCAGGTTTTGACGCCCTGGAGGCTACGTCACGCATGATGGAGAAGTGGTCAGGGCATGAAAGGATTACCATTACGGTTGATCCCCACACCCCCTACACCTGTTCTCCTGAACTTCTTTCCGCCGCGGCCCGCCTCGCGGATGAACAGACGGCCATTATCAAGATTCATGTTGCTGAAACGGAATGGGAAAATTCAGAGATACAGAGGCGGCACGGCAGGTCTCCGGTGGCCTTGCTCGATGACCTGGGCCTGCTTGGCGAAAGGACGGTTATGGCGCACTGCGTCTGCCTGTCTGAAAGTGATATGGACCTGATGGCTGCCAGGGGGGTCAGCGTATCCCACTGTCCTGAAAGCAACCTCAAGCTGGCTTCAGGCATTGCGCCTGTGCCTGCCATGCTTGAGAGAAAGATTAATGTAACCCTTGGCACCGACGGGGCTGCCAGCAATAATGACCTTGACATCCTTGGTGAAATGGACTGCGCCGCAAAGATTCACAAGGGAATCGCCCATGACCCTGTGGTGGTGTCTGCGCCTGATGTGCTGGCCATGGTGACCTCAAATGCCGCTGCAGCAGTGGGGCGGGCTGACCTCGGGATTATTGCCCCGGGCGCAAAGGCTGACATGGCAATCCTTGACCTTGACGCGCCCCACATGAGGCCCTGCCTCAATCCGGTGTCCCAACTGGTTTACAGCGCGAGAGGGGGCGATGTCGTGGACCTTGTGGTTAATGGCAGTTTTATAATGGAAAACCGCAAGATACTGACCCTTGATGAAAAAGAAATCTTTGACAGGGTGGAAAAAATGGTCTCTGAGTGATGAAACCGTCCGGTCTGTCACCTGGATGTCGCTTTCTTCATGAAGTCTCTGTAATTGTCTCCCCTGTGTTGTCCTTGATAATGAAAATGCAAATTCAGTTAATCCTTGCCTGACGCAAGGGAAAGGAGTCTGGCCATGCTTTCAAGATGCCGCAAGCCTTATCTGAACGCAAGCCGTTTTGTATTGTTTTTTCTGTGCGTGTCAACAGGGTTGCTGGCTGTCCCGGGGAGTGTTCTTTCCAGGGAGCAGATAGTGTTTTCCGTTGTCACTGACAAGACCCCCGGTCTTGAGTCGTCAACCATTTTCATGATGGAACCTGACGGAACCGGTCAGAAGAGGATATTTGATTTCAAATGGAATATGTTTGATTCAACAGGCCACATCTTTGACATTGCCGTTGACAGCAGTGGGAAAAAGATGTTTTTCAGTTCGGACAATGCCCATATGTGGACCCCCCTTTCCCGCAACATCTTTGCCATACGTTCTGACGGCTCCGGTTTTGACCAGCTTACTCCACTTCCTGAATCAGGCAACTGGAACGAGGTATGCCGGAGTTGCGGCATTGTGGAAGGTTACGTCAGAAAGAGCAACGGCGAGCCCTGGGGTGCGGCCCCTGTGTTTCTTGAAGGGATGTCCATGACCAATGCCATGCCTGACGGTTCCTTCCGCTTTGACCATGTGCCGCCGGGTGTCCATAATATTATTGCCTACAAGCCCGGGCAGGCAGGCACCTTTACCTTTATGCCGGTTCAGGTGGCAGAGGGAACGGTAAACAATGTGGGCGCGCTTGTGCCTGATTCAAGCGGCAGGCTCAGCATGGACCGTCCGGATTTTTACGGCGGCGCGCTATATTACAGGCAGTCTCCTGGGACAGTTAAGAAGATGGATCTGAAAAGCGGAGCCGTGTCCAATATATACTCGATTCCGGTTGGAGGTTGCGACAGCATGACAACCATAAGCGGATTCGATGTGTCGCCGGTCAGCGGGAAGATAGCCATTGTTGATTACGCCACGGGATGCCAGGGACATGAAGGCGTCTATGTGACTGACAGCGACGGCAGGGGCGCTGGCCTGCTGGCAAGTTTCAAGTCCGAGGCATGGTGCGGGGCAGGGGACGCGGCCTGGTCACCTGACGAGAAATATCTTGCGGTTACAGCCTGTTATAACTGGACATACGGGCTGGTCATCCTTGATGTTTCAACCCTCAGGGTGGTTGGGATGGCCTGGCTGCCTTCTCAAAGCGGCGCCACCTTTTACAATTTTCACCTGCATGGCTGGAGTCCTGACGGAGAGTGGCTTTTGTACTCTCTCTGGCCAAAGAGTCCTGATGACACAACCCTTGTGAAGATCAGGGTGGATTCATCATCTGACAATTTCCTCATGCCCGGCAATGTCGCTGTTGAGAAGCAGCTTTACAGGGGCGCCCTTGACTCAGCCGCATGGGCTGACATACAGAAGCCTGATCTGCCTCCCGGGCCTGAACTTACTGTTGCCGTAAGCGGGGTCAGTGTCCGTTGCGCCTGGTCAGAGGTCGAGGGGGCTGACGGTTACAGGCTCTATTACGCCCCCTATCCGTCCATGTCCCCCATAGGGGATGTGGACATGAAGACCCGGAGGGGTTTTACAGTTGAACTTCCGCACGGGTCGGCTTATTATGTCGCTGTCTGGCCATATAACAGTCGTGGTGACAGGTTCGGCGTTTCAAATGTCGCCCAGTTTTTTGTAAAATGATTATGCCGGGGCAGGGCATGTCCTGCCCTGCGTATATGCGGGAAAGGAAAGAAACATGATAACTGCCATGAAAGAGGCAGGCCTTTATGAGATATATGAAAAGGTTGAGGCCGGTGAGAGGCTTTCCTGTGAAGACGGTATAACCCTTTTCAGGACCAGGGAGCTCCCGTTGCTCGGTTACCTTGCCAATATCCCAAGGGAGAGGTTCAGCGGAGACAAGAGTTTTTATATCTATAATCAGCACATAAACTACTCCAATGTATGCACCAACCTGTGCAAGTTCTGTGCTTTCGGCAGGGAAAAGGGCAGGGAGGGCGCGTATGAGATGAGCGTGGCCGAGGTGGCTGACAAGGTACGCCAGCGTCTTGATGAACCCATAAAGGAGGTTCATATTGTAGGGGGCATACATCCTGACCTGCCGTATTCCTATTATCTGGATATGCTCAAGGCAGTCAAGGAGGTGCGGCCTGACATACATATACAGGCCTTTACCTGCGTGGAGATAGCCCACATAGCTGACGTGGCCGGGAAAAGCGTTGAGGATACCCTGAAAGAGCTTGTTGATGCCGGACTTGGCTCCATCCCCGGCGGCGGCGCAGAGGTGTTTGCCGGAAGGATAAGGGAGAAGCTTTGCCCGGAAAAATTGTCAGGTGAAAAGTGGATAGAGGTGGCCATGACAGCGCACCGGCTCGGCATCAAAAGCAATGCCACCATGCTGTATGGCCATATTGAGACCCTTGAGGAGAGGGTTGAACACCTTGACGCCCTCAGAAGGGCCCAGGACGAGACCGGCGGTTTCATCTGCTTTATTCCCCTGGCCTTTCATCCGGGCAACACGGCCCTTGATGAGATTGCCCCGACCGGAGGGGTTGAAGACCTGAAAAACATAGCGGTCGCCCGCCTGATGCTTGACAACTTCCCGCATATAAAGGCCTACTGGGTTATGCTTGGACCAAAGGTGGCGCAGATAGCCCTTTCCTTTGGCGCGGATGATCTTGATGGAACGGTTATGGAGGAGAAGATAACCCACATGGCTGGCGGAGAGACCGAACAGGCCCTTTCAAGCCGGGAGATCGAGAGGCTCATCAGGGATGCGGGAAGAATACCTGTGGAACGGGATACCCTTTATAACGAACTATGATGGACAGAATAAAAGATGATATCAGGGCAGGCAGGCGTATTTCCGAAGAAGACGCGCTGCTGCTCCTTGAAGAGGGCGGGCTTGCCCTGCTTGGACAGCTTGCCAATGAGGTGAGAAAAAGGCTCCATCCTGATAATGAGATTACCTATGTCATTGACAGGAATATAAATTATACAAATATCTGTATCTCGGGATGCAAGTTCTGCGCTTACTATTGCGCTCCCGGAGACCCGTCAGGTTATGTGCTTTCCAGGGATGAGCTTGGGCGCAAGCTGGAAGAGACGCTTGCCCTGGGTGGCAGGCAGGTGCTTCTTCAGGGAGGCCTTCACCCTGACCTTCCATTTGAGTTCTATGAGGAGATGCTTTCATTTATAAAGGGATACGGCATCCATTGTCACGCCTTTTCAGCCCCGGAAGTGGTGCATTTTTCAAGGATTTCGGGTCTTGATGTTGAAGAGGTGCTTGAAAGGCTTGTCATGGCTGGCCTTGACTCCATCCCCGGAGGCGGCGCGGAAATACTTGTTGACAGGGTAAGGGAATCTGTCGCGCCGAGGAAGGCCACCACTGACGAATGGCTTGAAGTAATGGAAAAGGCACATGGACTGGGGCTCAGGACCACCGCGACCATGATGTTCGGTCATGTGGAGACCCCTGAAGAACGCATTGAACACATGTCACGCCTGAGAGAGCTCCAGGACCGGACAGGCGGCTTCACCGCCTTCATACCCTGGCCCTTTCAGCCGGGCAATACAGCGATTGAGACAGAGCCGGCAACCGGACATGACTATCTGCGAACCCTGGCGGTTTCAAGGCTTTTTCTTGATAACATTCCCAATATCCAGGCGTCATGGGTGACCCAGGGGGCAAAGGTGGCCCAGATTTCCCTGTTTTTCGGGGCAAATGATTTCGGCTCCACCATGATAGAGGAAAATGTCGTGGCAGCCGCCGGGGTGAGCCACAGGCTTTCGGAAGATGAGATCAGAAATATAGTGCGCGGTGCCGGTTTTGAGCCTGTCAGGCGGCGTATGGACTACACAAGGATAAGAGAGGATGAGTGAGAGGCAGGAGGGTGCTCCCATGGAAAAAAATGAACTGCTTAAAAAGAACGCCCGCACGGAATTCAATATGGATGATTACCAGTTTGTGGCAGTTATGCTTTTTCTTGTAACGATATTTTCCATAAGGCAGGGCGCGTTTGCAGATGCCCTGCTCATGACCCTGAAACAGGTCTTCCTGAGTTTTTTTTACGGTCTTGGAACAGTGTACCTTATTATAGGTATGACCAAAAAGATGTTCAAATATGACCCGACAAGGGTGCAGATTGTCCGGTGGGCGGCTGGCCTTGCCGCTTTTTTTGCCGTAAGCCAGTTCATACACGAGGGTTTTCTCATCTATACGGGGCAGTTTCCAGGGGCGGCTTCCTGACACCTGCGCCAGGGTCCTGCCATTTCATCTTGTTTTTTTTCTCTTTTTGATTAGATTATACCGGATATTGAAGTTTGTGAATTCATCGGCTCTGTCCGTCCGATGCCTGGACGCGCATCATACATGGCGTCATTTCAGTATCATGCCGCTCTCCGGTCAACTGTCTTTCCGTGTCAGGGAAAAATAATGTTGTCAGGTTTCAAAGGTGACAGCCTGTGTTATGACAGGCCGGATGGCACTGTGTCAGGGCAGGCCGGAATCTTTTTAATCAAAAGCCGGATATTGTCAGGAGAAAGAAATTGGCTTCACGCGCCGTAAGAGGTTTTAAGGATATTTTGCCTGCTGATTCCATGAAATGGAATCTTGTTGAGGAGACCGCGAGGGATGTGTTCTGGTCGGCAGGGCTCCGGGAGATAAGGACTCCAGTGCTTGAAAAGACAGAGGTCTTCGCACGCGGTATAGGTGAACATACTGATATAGTGGAAAAGGAGATGTACACCTTCGCTGACCGCAATGGAGACTCCCTTACCCTGAGGCCGGAGGCCACGGCCGGGATTTTGAGGGCTGTGATTGAAAACAAGCTGTACGCGGCAACGCCCTTTCTCAAGCTGTTTACAATGGGGCCAATGTTCAGGCATGAGCGTCCGCAAAAGGGGAGGTTAAGGCAGTTCCACCAGATAAATGTGGAGTACCTCGGCTCATCTGCGCCCTGTGCCGACGCTGAAGTGATATGGCTCGCCTGGGAAATCCTCAACAACCTGACAACAGGGAACCTGAAACTTGAACTCAACACCCTGGGATGTCCAAAATGCAGGCCGGCCCATCGCGCTGACCTTGACAGGTATCTTAAGGGCGTTATGCCGGCCCTGTGCGATGACTGCAGGCGGAGGAGCCATTCAAACCCGCTCCGTGTCTTTGACTGCAAGAACGGAGAGTGCAGAAAACAGCTCCTTCAGGCCCCCCTTGTGAAACATTACATGTGCATAGAGTGCGCTGAACATCTTGGGGCCATGATGGACGCCCTGGAATCCATGGATGTGCCCTTTGTGCAGAATCCATGGCTTGTAAGGGGGCTTGACTACTATACCCGCACTGCCTTTGAGATAGTCTCGTCAGACCTTGGCGCGCAGTCAACGGTAGCGGCAGGCGGCAGGTATGACTCTCTTGTGAAGGAGCTTGGCGGGCCTGACATGCCGGGAGTGGGCATGGCGATAGGGGTTGAAAGGGTGCTTCTGCTCCTTGATGAACCGGAGGCGGACAGGGGAATTGACCTGTTTGTGGCGGCCCTTGGAAGGGACGCAAGGGAAGAGGCCCTGCAATGGGTGAAGGAACTCAGGGTGTCCGGGATATCTGTTGAGATCTCCTTTGAGGACAAAAGCCTCAAGGCCCAGATGAAACAGGCTGACCGGTCAGGGGCCTCCCATACCATTATCATCGGGGAAAATGAGCTTGAGGAGGAAGAGGTGGTCCTGCGTAACATGAAGACAAGGGAGCAGGTCAGGGTCGCTTTTGATGAAGTGGTGGAGCACATGGAAAAGATATTTACAGAAGGGGAAATGTGAAATGGATTTGATGGATGGCATGGCAAGGAGTCATGATTGCAACACCCTTGCCGTTGAGGATATTGGCAGTGAAGTCACCCTCATGGGATGGGTTCACAGGAGACGGGATCATGGCGGCGTCATTTTTGTGGACCTGCGGGACAGAAAGGGGATAACCCAGGTTGTGTTCGCCCCTGAAGTGGAGGCAGAGGTCCACAAAAAGGCCCATGCCCTGCGGAGTGAATATGTGATAGCAGTAAGCGGAAAGGTGCGTAACCGTCCGGAGGGAATGGAAAATCCCAAGCTCGTAACAGGCATGATCGAGGTGGCGTGCACTGAGCTTCGTATACTTAATGAGGCTGCCACCCCGCCCTTTCCCCTTGATGAAGATGTGGAGATATCTGAAAATCTGCGTTTGAAATATCGTTATATTGACCTCAGGCGTCCTGGCATGGCAGATGCGCTTGTCCTGCGTCACAAGGTGTGCAGGGCTATGAGAGAATACCTTGACGCCAATGATTTTCTTGAGATAGAGACCCCCATGCTTACCCGCTCCACACCTGAGGGGGCCAGGGACTATCTTGTTCCAAGCCGCGTAAATCCCGGAAAGTTTTTTGCCCTTCCCCAGTCTCCGCAGATATACAAACAGATACTCATGGTGGCCGGGCTTGAGCGTTATTACCAGATAGTCAAATGTTTCAGGGACGAGGACCTGCGGGCTGACAGGCAGCCTGAGTTTACCCAGCTTGACATGGAGATGTCCTTCATGGACGAGGCCATGATTATTGAACTGGTGGAGGGACTGATCTCACATGTGTTCAGGCATGCCCTTGACCGGGAGCTTTCCACCCCCTTCAGGCAGATGAAATATGACGAGGCCATGGAGAGGTTCGGAACCGACAGGCCTGACATGCGTTTTGGCCTTGAGCTTGTTGACATTACCGATATCGGCGCAAGGTGCGGTCTGAAGGTCTTTAATGCCGTGGCATCTTCAGGTGGCGTGGTCAAGGCGGTTAACGGAAAGGGCATGGCCGCTCTTTCAAGGAAAGACCTTGACCTGCTTACTGAATTTGCCCAGGGATTCGGGGCAAAGGGCCTTGCCTGGGTCAAGATAAAGGAAAACGGAGAGTGGCAGTCGCCCATTGCCAAGTTTTTCTCCGGGGATGAGCAGAACAGTATTGTGGAACGGCTTGGCGCAGAGCCCGGAGACATACTCTTTTTCGGCGCGGATCAGAAATCAGTTGTTTGCAGGGTCCTTGGCGAGCTCAGGCTTGAGCTCGCCCGCCGCCATGAACTTGTTGATGAGGGCGCCTTTGATTTTGTCTGGATTACTGACTTCCCGCTTTTTGAATATGATGAGGATGCGGGCAGGTACAGCGCCATTCACCACCCCTTTACCGCTCCGCACCCGGATGACATGGATCTCCTTGAAACAGACCCAGGCGCTGTGCGTTCCAGGGCCTATGACCTTGTGCTTAACGGTATTGAAATAGGGGGTGGCAGCCTTCGTATCCATTCAAGGGATGTGCAGAACAGGATTTTTTCAGCCCTTGCCATCTCCAGTGAGGACGCCGGGGAGAAGTTCGGATTTCTGCTCGACGCCCTTTCCTATGGCGCCCCACCCCATGGCGGACTGGCCTTCGGGCTTGACCGCCTTGTCATGCTCATGGCTGGCAGGGAGAGTATCAGGGACGTGATAGCCTTTCCAAAGACCCAGAAGGCCCAGTGCCTGCTGGCAAGCGCTCCGTCTGAAGTGAGCATGACCCAGCTTGCGGAACTTTATCTCAGGCCTGACTGGAAGAAGGATGGCTGATATGGGTGGCGGGTCGCCGGATGTGCGGAACCGGCGGCAATGCTGCCTTGAATAGATAATGCGGTAACGGATTGGGCAGGCATTAAGCAGGATAAACGTGAAGCGGAATTAAACGGCTGTTTCAGAAATTCTGGATAAAGGAGTAGTTATGGTTAGGAAGATTAAAAACGGGACATTGCTCGGACATGCCCACAATGAACATACTTTGCCGGAGTTGAAGAATCCCGCAGAACCGAATCTGATGAGGGATATATTCCCCTACAGCGAGGTGTGCAAGATAACCTTTGACCAGCGCTACCTTGTTCCTGAACCAAGTGAGGATATGCTCATAACCGATACGACATTCAGGGACGGCCAGCAGGCGCGCCCCCCCTACACGGTTGACCAGATAAGCCGCATATTCGACTACCTGCACATGATGAGCGGGCCCTCAGGCATCATAAGGCAGTCTGAGTTTTTTCTTTATACCGACAAGGACAAGGAGGCTGTTGACAAGTGCAGGGAGAAGGGATACCTCTATCCGGAGATCACCGGCTGGATAAGGGCAAAATCAGATGATCTGAAGATTGTAAAGGAGATGGGCCTTCCGGAGACAGGCATCCTTACCTCTGCCTCTGATTATCATATATATCTCAAGCTCAAAAAGGACAGGGCCCAGGCAATGGAAGACTACCTTGCCATTGTAAAGGACGCCCTTGCCCTTGGCATTGTGCCCCGGTGCCATTTTGAAGATGTTACCAGGGCTGATATCTACGGTTTTTGCGTGCCATTTGCCATTGAGCTTATGAAACTCCGGGAGGAGAGCGGCATTGATGTGAAAATCAGGCTTTGCGATACCATGGGGTATGGAATTTCATATCCCGGTGCAGCCCTTCCGCGCAGCGTTGACAAACTGGTGCGTGTGATGATTGATGAGGCCGGGGTGCCCGGCAGGCTCCTTGAGTGGCATGGTCATAATGACTTTCACAAGGTGGTAATAAACGGCGCAACCGCCTGGCTGTACGGTTGCGGAGCCATAAACGGCACATTGCTCGGCTTTGGTGAACGTACAGGCAATACGCCTGTGGAGGCCCTGCTGATTGAGCGTATTGCCCTCAGGGGTGAGCAGGACGGGATTGACACCAGGGCCATAACCCTTATGGCAAGGTATTTCGAGCAGGAGCTCGGGGTGCACATACCTGCCAACTATCCCCTTGTGGGCCGTGATTTCAATGCCACAAGCGCAGGCGTTCATGCCGATGGCCTGATGAAAAACGAGGAGATATACAACATCTTTGATACGGCGGCGCTGCTTGATCGGCCGGCTTCGGTCATTATTTCCAATACGTCAGGCAAGGCAGGCATAGCACACTGGATAAACAGCAACCTCGGGCTGGTGGGCGCGCGTGTCATTGACAAACGTCATCCTGGAATAGTCAAGATATACAAACAGGTTATGAAAGAGTATGAAAACGGGCGCATAACGTCCATGTCAAGGGGCGAGATGGAGACCCTTGCCAGGAAATATCTGCCTGAACTGTTCATGTCGGATTTTGACAAGGCAAGGGAAAGGGCCTATGAGCTTGCGTTTCATATTGTGGAGGACCTTATTGACAGGCCGGAGATAATGTCCATGGATGCCGACAGCATAGAGCCTCTTCTGAAAGAGGTGCTGGAGCAGAATCCATTTATACAGTTTCTCTATGTGGTTGATGTTGAAGGCAACAAGATAACCCATAATATCACAAAGATAGAGGACAGGTCAAAGTACGCCACATTTCAGCTTGACAGCGATTTCTCAAACCGTCCCTGGTTTATCGCCCCGATAAAGGACGGCAAGATTCATGTGAGTGATTTTTACAGTTCAAGGATTACCAATGCCCTGTGCATAACCGTGTCAGGCCCTGTGCGTAACAGTCAGGACGAGATAACAGGCGTGCTTGGCATTGATATCAAGTTCGAGGAACTTGCCAAGGTGGACGGGGAGTAAATCATACAGGGAGGAGACAGAGTTGAGTCAGGAAAGTCAGGTAATCAGGCAGCGGAGGCAGAAGGCAGAGGAACTTGAAAAAAACGGCGTTGAGCTTTTTCCCAACGGCCTTGACATGCCTGAACCGGCCGGCGCCATCCTTGAAAAATACAGCGGGGTTTCAAAGGAAGAGCTTGAAAACCTTGAAAACTCCCACACTGTGTCAGGGCGCATCATGGCCCTGAGGAAGTTCGGGAAGGCGGCGTTTATGCATATTCGTGACAGCAGCGGCAGGATACAGGTGCATGTCACAAGGGACGGCATAGGCAAGGACGCCTATCAGGTGTTCAAGAAGTTTGACATAGGAGATATCGTGCAGGTAAAGGGAAGGCCCTTTCGCACCAGAACAGACGAGTTGACCATTTCAGCCTCCAGCGTAATCCTTGCCGCCAAGTCCATGCTTCCCCTTCCTGAGAAGTACCATGGTCTCAAGGACAAGGAGCTGAGATACCGGAGACGTTATGTGGATCTGGTAATGAACGACGATGTGCTGGACGCTTTCAGGAAACGTTCTCATATCATCAGGCTTCTGCGCGAGTATTTCACCAGGGAGGGATTCCTTGAGGTGGAGACCCCGATGATGCACTCCATAGTTGGAGGGGCTACGGCAAGGCCGTTTCAGACACATCATAATGCCCTTGATATAGACCTGTACCTGCGTATCGCCCCGGAGCTCTATCTCAAGCGTCTCCTTGTTGGCGGGTATGAAAGGGTGTTTGAACTCAACAGGAATTTCAGGAACGAGGGTATATCGTTGCAGCACAATCCTGAGTTCACCATGCTCGAATTTTACGAGGCATATGCCACATATGAGGACCTTATGCGTCGTACCGAAGAGCTGTTTGCTGCTATCGCAAGGGATATAAAGGGCAGCACCCTGTTTACCTATCAGGGTATGGAGATAGATTTTTCTCCTCCATGGAAGCGGATGACCCTTGCGGAGGCCCTTGCGGAGACAGGCGGAGTGCCTGAAGACGAGCTTGATGACAGGGAGAGGCTGGCAGACCGCCTGCGCGGCGCGGATGTCCAGGTTGACGGCAGCGAGTCAATGGGTAAACTCTGGGAAAAACTCTTTGACCTGCTTGTTGAACCGAATCTCATACAGCCAACCTTCATAACCCATTATCCCACGGATATCTCCCCGCTGGCCAGGAAAAACAGGGAGAATCCTTCCGTGACAGACCGTTTTGAGCTCTTTATCACAGGCCGGGAGATAGCCAACGCCTTTTCCGAACTTAATGACCCAAGGGACCAGAAGGCAAGGTTTGAGGAGCAGGTAGCCGGAAGGGGTGATGACGACGAGATACCACCTGAAGTGGACTATGACTATATAACCGCCCTTGAAACAGGCATGCCACCTGCGGCAGGGGAGGGAATAGGCGTGGACAGGCTTGTAATGCTCCTTACAGACGCCGCATCCATTCGTGACGTTATCCTCTTTCCGCAGATGCGGCCTGAATAGTGAACAGGCATGTCGCCTTTTTTGAGATATGAGTTTTTCATGGCCCTGCGTTATCTCAGGGCCAAAAGAAAACAGGCGTTCATATCCCTTACCTCTGTTATTTCCGTTGTGGGAGTAGCCCTTGGCGTAATGGCGCTGATTGTGGTCATTGCGGTAATGGCAGGTTTTGAAAACCATCTGCGTTCCAAGATACTTGGAGTCAATGCCCACATACTCCTTAAAAGCAACATGGGCGCCTTTGGAAATGTCAGCGAGATCGAAAAAATCGTCAGTTCAATAAAGGTCCCTGCCGAGAAGGGCCTGGCCCGTTTAAAGGGAATTATGACAGGTGGCGGAGGGGCAGGGCGTGTGGTCGCTGTTACACCCATTGTCTATATACAGGCCCTTGTGAACGCTGGAGGCAGCGTGCATGGCGTTGCGATACGCGGTGTTGAGCCGGAATCTGTTGACAGGGTCATGTCTGCCGGCAGGATTGTGGAGGGCAGGGGCATATCCTTTTTTGAGAAGTATGGAAAGGGCAGAGTGCCTCCCATCATAATCGGCAAGGAGCTGGCAAGGGCGCTGGGTGTGGGGCCGGGACAGAAGATTCAGGTTGTGCTGCCAAGCGGGACACTTACTCCTGTGGGCATGATTCCGAAGATACGCACCTTTCAGATAACAGGAGTCCAGTCAACAGGCATGTATGAATATGACCTCTCCCTTGCCATAATGCCCATTGACGCGGCCAGAAAACTGACAGGGATCGGCAACAGGGTACACGCCCTGGAGATAAAGACCAGCGACATATATGCCGCTGACCGCATAGCAAGGGCCATACAGGAGCGTCTTGGCTTCCCTTTCTGGACCATGGACTGGCAGCAGATGAGCAGGAACCTCTTTGCAGCCATGAAACTTGAAAAGTTCGCCATGTTTGTGATCCTGACCCTTATAGTGCTTGTGGCGGCATTCAATATTGTCAGCACCATGATAATGATGATAATGGAAAAAAATCAGGATATAGCAATACTCAAGGCCATGGGTGCCACAAACGGACAGATTTCAGGGATTTTCATGCTGAACGGACTTATGATAGGTCTTATGGGAACCCTTATAGGAGTCGCATGCGGCACGGGCTTGTGTTTTGCCCTCGAAAGATACAGGTTCATAAAGGTGCCTGTGGAGGTGTATCACACGGACAGCCTGCCTATCCTGATGAACCAGGGTGATGTTATAACAATTGCTCTGTCAGCCGTGGTTATATGCTTTCTTGCCGCGGTATATCCCGCCCGTCAGGCAGCGAGGGTGAACCCTTCCGCTGCTCTCAGGGCAGGATGAGCCTTTTCTGATATTATTTTTTGACTACGAGAAGCAGCGCCTTTATCTTTGCCCTTGCAAGGGTTACAGGGTTTGCGTCATTGGAAGACAGGGAAGAGGCGCCTGCACATTTGTAATGCCATGTGTGAAACCTGTTGCCATACCCCTCTTCTGTAAGACCAAATCCTGGCGGAGGTGTGGCCGTATAGTCCAGCCAGTATATTGACGGGTCAAATGTTATATGATCACTGGTAGTTGCCAGGGATGGCGCGGATGTCATGTTGATAAATGGAGAAGGCACGGACACCTTGCTGCTGCTCCCAGCCTGCTTTACAGGGTTCCAGGAAACGGATTCATTGGAAGGCCGGTATTTGTTCCTGAGCACATACACAGCCAGTTGTAACGCCCCGTCAGCCACGTTGAATGCCTTTGAATGGTTTTTTATTGCCGTTATAATTTTTGTGTCTGTCTGGCTTTGGGTTGCCAGCCACCCAGCCACAAGTATAAGGCTTGTCATGAAAACAAGAACGAGCATAAGCGCGCTTCCTGTCTCATCCCTGTATAATTTTTTTATTTTCATTTTCGTCTCCTGCAATGTTAACGTGCTGTTTTAATTGAATTCAATATTGTTTCTGGGACGAATCGCAACAGTATAGGGAGTATATATTTTGTCTGAAGCATTCCAGGTTCTTCCATTTTCAGCCTGGGCGGTTGATGTTCCTCCCTGGGTCTGGCTGTCACGTTCAGAGATAAGGGTGATTCTTATCAGTGTAATGTTTCCAGGAATAAATGGCGACATGGGACATGTGCCTGTCCCGTCACAATACCATGTATTTGTGTTGTCCTTGTATGCTACCTGCATATCAACAATTCCCTTAACAACAGGTTGTCTTCCTCCTGAAGACCTGCTGCTGCGCCGGAGAATTTTTGTTTCTGCTCCCGCAGGATGACATAGCGTATCCGTACCGTCGGAATCTACACAGTAATATATGGCCGGACTTACGAGGCTTTTGGTTGGGCCTCCGGATACACCATTTGACAATGTAAGGGTGTTGCCTGTAATTGTGGTTATCCGTGCAACTTTTTGTGCGACGTTTGTGGAATTTGTAATGATGTATTGAAATACTCCACCCTGGAACTCATTACAGTTACCCCCTGAATAACAGTCGTCAATTTTTCCCTGGTCAAGATTCAGGTGGTCCAATGTGATAGTTGTGCCATTTCCCCCGAAGAATGCATAACCGATCTCTGCGAATATATCTTTTTCCAGTTCGGTATAGTCTATGTATGAACCGTCAAACAGATAGATTTTGTCAGGATTTGAGTTGCC
>CAYXYO010000045.1:0-3431 GCA_964469365.1 uncultured Desulfobacterales bacterium
TCAGGGAACTTGTCCAGAGGATGCGCACCCCTGTTGTCACATCTTCGGAACCTGGCGGAACGCCTCCTGAAAAGGAGAGGAGCGGGCCTGAAGCAGAAGAGGAGAAACAGCCCGTGCCGGACATGACCGGCAGGGTATCCGTTCCCGCGCCTGTCATGGCTGTGATGCTCCCTGACGAGCTTTACGCGACATGCTCCGGAGATTGGATAAAACAGCGGGTCATGGAAAAGACCGGGGGTGCCGTATCGCACATCCTTCCATTCTGGACAATGGATATGGACGAGGAGGCTGAGCTCGAGGCTGTAAAAAATGTGGCAGGCAACGGGAATATAGAGTGCCTTCTCATAATTCAGGAGGCATGGCAACCGCCAATACAGGAATTTCTCTCCCTTCTGGCCAGTCTGCACAATATCCCTGGCGGCAAAAGGGATATTATTGTCGCCCTTGCCGGCAAGCCGTCAGGCGCGTGCCGGTTCGGGCCTGTAACAGCGCAGGACATGGAGATATGGAAACTGAAAATGACTTCTCTTTCCGACATCCCTGTTCATGTCATGGAGTTCACATGATGGACTCATGCAGAACGCCGGAATTTGCCATTGTAGGGCATCCCAACGAAGGGAAATCGTCTGTGCTTTCCACCCTTAGCGAAGACGATTCTGTAAAGGTGAGCCCGATTCCAGGCGAAACAAGAGAATGCAGACGTTTTCCTGTAACAATTGACGGCAGGGAAGTTATCTCTCTTGTTGACACGCCAGGTTTCCAGAATCCGCGCAAAACCCTGGCCTGGATGCGCGCCTTTGACGGGGATGAGCGGATAATGACAAGGGAGTTCATCCGTGCACACGAATCTGACCGGAATTTCCATGATGACTGCGCCCTGCTTGGGCCGGTGGCCAGGGGAGCCGGCATAATTTTTGTGGTTGACGGCTCAAGACCCCTGCGCAACATTGACAGGGTTGAGATGGAAATCCTGCGTCTTACAGGCAGACCCCGCATGGCCATTATCAACTGCAAGGAAGATGAACAGGGGCATCTGGAAGAGTGGCTGCACGAATTCCGCAAGCATTTCAATTCCGTCAGACTTTTCAACTCCAACCACGCGACTTACGGAGACCGCATCGCCCTGTTTGAAAGCCTGAAGGCAATAGACCAGGAACTCGAAAAAGTGATTGGCGAAGTGATAACCGCCCTTGAGGCTGACTGGCTGCATCGCAATGAACAGGCTGCCAGGATTGTCATAGCCATGCTGAAAGAGTGCCTCGCCCACAGGAAAACAGCGCCATGCCCTGAAGACGCTGATGAAGAGAGGGTGAAAAAAAGACTGTTTGCCGAATACAGGACATTTGTGAGCAGAAGGGAGCGGCAGGCCCACAAACAGATTCGCAGACTGTTCAGACACAATCTTTTTGACCTGGCACTGCCTGAACAGTCCATACTGGGAGAAGACCTGTTTTCAGACAGGACATGGGAATTTCTCGGTCTTGACCTGAAACAGCTTGTTGTTGCGGGCGGCCTTGGAGGGGCAGCCCTGGCAGGCGGGCTGGACCTTGTTGCAGGCGGGGCGTCACTGGGACTCTTTGCCATTCTCGGCGGGGCCGCGGGAGCGGCCGGAGCCGCCCTGAAGGGCAAGGAGCTGTTGAGCGGCGCGAGGTTCCTTGGCGCAAGGCTGGACAGGCAGGAACTTGAAGTAGGGCCGGTGGCCAACATCCAACTGCTCTACATACTGCTTGACCGGGCCCTTATATATTACAGCCATATTGTGAACCGGGCGCATGGCCGCCGTGACTATCCGGACAACAGCATATTGCCCCCTTCGGCCTGTGAGGCAAGACATGGTTTTACCCAGGGCTGGAACAGGGAAACCCTGAAACAGTGCCACCGTTTTTTCAAGGCAATCCGTGATAATGACACAGGAGACCTCGCTGTTGCCGAAGAAGCGATGACAGATCTGGTAAAGGGAAAAATGCTGGAAATTTCCAAGGCGGAACAAAAGAGACGGAAATGAAAACAATCCATGAGGATAACAGGCCGGAAAGGCGAATTGTCCTGAAACAGACTTTTTGATGACGTTTATATGGGAGTGACAGACAGGGCAGCGGCGCTTAATGATGTGATGAGGCGTATTGAAAGGGTGAAGTCAGGCGGTTTTGTGGAACTTCAGACCTGGAAGAGAGACCGTTCCCTTTTGATTGTCAGGGACGGCCATGACAGTGTGACTGTGCATGAACGCGGTTTTGTCAAAACCTGCCACAGGGTTGATTCAAAGGGGCTTAAAAAACTTCTGAAGGTTCTTCTCAAAAGGGAATTTCCCCGCAGCAGGAAGGTCAGGATCAGGACAGGTGGAAACGATTAGGGGAACGCCCCCGGGCTTACCCGCCCTGCCCCCTTCTCCAGCGTGGCCCTGAAGGTGTGTCTATCACCTCTATGCCCTCCCTGAGAAGCTGCTCCCTGAGAGCGTCCGCAGCGCGCCAGTCCTGTTTTTTCCTGGCTTCATGCCGTTTCTGTATAAGCTCCACAAGTTCAGGCGATATATCCTTTTTCCTGCCGGCAATGTCCAGCACAGATGGTATGGCGTCAAGTTCCTCCAGCATAACCAGTATCGCGCCCGCATCGCCCGGGGTCAGGGCGCCTGTAGAGAGCATGGCGTTCACCTGCCTCGCAAGGGAAAAGATGGTTCCCATGGCCCTGGAGATGTTAAGGTCACTGTTTACCGCATTTACAAAATCACGCCGCGTCCTGGCGACAATCCCGTCCACATGCCCTGACTCCCGTCCATTTCCCTCCCCGCCTGACAAGGTTACAAGGTCAGAGACAAAGGCGTTCAGCCTGTCAAGGGCCCTCACGGCCTCATCCAGCTTTTCATAAGAAAAATGAACAGGTTTCCTGTAATGGGTTCTTATGAGAAAATAGCGTATCTGCCTGCCTGTATAACCCTTTTCCAGCAACTCGCGCAGGGTAATCACATTGTCGTGTCTCGGGTGCATCCTCTTGCCGTCAACAAACACCATCTCACTGTGGAGCCAGTTGCGCGCAAGGGGCCTGCCTGTGAGGGCCATGGCCATTGCGATTTCGTTTTCATGGTGCGGAAAGACAAGGTTCGCGCCGCTTGTGTGGATATCAAAGAACTGGCCAAGGTATCTCATGGCCATGGCAACGCATTCAATATGCCAGCCGGGCCGTGACTGCCCCCATTTCGCGCTTACGCCTATGCCGCGTTTAAGTTCATCCAGGGTGACCCGCTTGAAGATGGTGAAATCAACAGGGCTGTCCTTTTCATAATCGTCCAGATCAACAGTGCGTCCCACGTCAATGCCGGACAGGTCAACGCCCGAGAGCCTGCCATAGGATGGTATTCTGGAGATATCAAAATATACCGAGCCGTGTTTTTCATAGGCCACACCCTTTTCAAGCAGCTTTTCAGCCATCTCCTT
>CAYXYO010000046.1:0-2988 GCA_964469365.1 uncultured Desulfobacterales bacterium
GCCTTGCTGAAATCAATGGTGGCCGCGTCATGTTCTCCAACCTGATCAAGCGCCTGGCTCCTTACAAGATAGGCCGGGCCGTAATCCGGTTTGATCTCTATGGCCCTGGTCAGGGCCTCAATGGCCTCATCATAATTTTCAGTATTAAACATGATGGCGCCCTTGTGGTAATGGAGACGGGGATTTTCAGGCTCAATGCTTATGGCTCTATTTATATCTTCAATGGCCGCGTCCTGCTTGCCATCGCGCAGAAAGGCAATGGCCCTGCCCTGATACGCCTTGATGTTGCCATTGTCCATCTCTATCACCCTGGAAAAAAGCTCAATGGCAGCCTCAAAATCCTCATCCATGAATTTAAGCTGTGCGTCAGTAAAAATTTCCTGTACTTCCGGATTCATATCCTGTTTCTCTTCCATCTGTCTCATATATTCATCAGGTGACACAAAAAAAGGCCGAGGCAAGCCCCGGCCTTGTCTATTGATTTAATCTGTTTAAATTATGCGCAGGCCTTCTCCAGATTGGGAACCATCTGTTTCTTGCGGCTCATCACGCCGTCAAGCCATACTGTCTTGCCTTCAAGTTTCTTGCCAAAGGCCTTTTCAACAATACTGGCGTCATCGGTAATGGCCATGAGGTCAGTGCCTTCCTTCATGATGTCAGTAAGCATGAGGAAAATGCTGTGGCTGCCCTTCTCTCCCTTGATCTTTTCCAGTTCAGCATAGAGGTCATCCCTGATGCCGTCAACAAGATCAAGAGATACAAGCTCAAGCTGACCGATTCCAATGGCCTTGCCGCTCATGTCAAAATCCTTGTAATCGCGGAATACGAGATCGCGTGGAGCAACGCCGTCAACAGCGCTCTTGGCCTTGGCCATCTCCATGCCCCAGTCCATCATGTTGTCAACACCGGCGATCTTGGCAAGGGCCTCTGCAGCTTCCTTGTCAGCGTCAGTGCATGTGGCTGACTTGAACAGAACAGTATCACTGAGGATGGCAGACATCATGAGTCCGGCCACATTGGCAGGAATATCCTTTTTGTAAACATCCTTGAAAAGGGTATAAAGCACGGTTCCCGTGCAGCCTACAGGCATTGCGCAGAAAAGTATGGGGTTGCCTGTTGTGATGTCGCCAATCTTGTGATGGTCAACAACAGCAAGGAGCTCGCCCTTGTCCCAGTTGTCCGGGGCCTGCTTGATATCGCTGTGGTCAACAAGCATGTACTGGTCACCAGTAACATCGGTCTTGATTTCAGGTGCGTCAAAACCGAATTTATTGAGCACAACTTCGGTTTCAGGATTCAGCTCACCCTGCATACAGGGAACGGCGTCCACTCCAAGGGCCTTCTGGAGCGTTGCGAAAGCGATTGCTGCGGTTACGGAATCTGTATCAGGGCTTTTGTGACCGAGAACATAAACAGACATGGGATTAATCCTCCTTCAAATATTTAGGTGTTTAAGTTAAAAAAACAAAGTCTGCGCCACATGAAAATGAATTTCCGTTCATTCAACTCCGTTTTTCAAAACCTTGCATATTGCATCACGGGAGCCTGGCGCAGCAAAAATTCCTGTAAATCATACTCCATGTAGCACAATAGAAGGATTTTGCCAAGTATTTTAACAGAACAAATAAATTCGTAACATAAAAGATTGCGCTGTTTTGACACATCACTATTTCCGCGCCTTGTAAAGGAGGACAGTTCACATGCGCTCCATTACCCCAAAGGCCCTGACAACTCTCGATGCTGTCAGGGCCTGACACTTTCAGATATGTTCAGATTGTTATGGCAATCAGTTTTCTCCGTAATCCTTCAGCTCGAGGGTTACCGGATCAGCGTTTGTCAATGACAGGTCAATCCAGTAGGGGGTGCCCTGGAGACATGGAATATGGAGTACATTGTTGATGAAATCAAAGGAGGTGCACTCTCCACCTGATGCTCCAGGGGAGACATCTATGCCGCAGGATGCGGGATTCTTGCGGCACGCCTCCTGACCTGCCGCATAACCGTTGTTCCATATCTCCTTTTCTTCTTCGTTTGAAGGGGATGTTTCATTATCTTCCGCGCCCCCGCACTGTTTATCCGAACAGACGCCGTCACACCACATGCCTCCAAGCTCCGTGCACACCTTGGGATCATTGCATTTTCCAGGATTATCCCCTGAACACTGCTCCTCATCAACATCCAGGTCAACAAAGACCTCTGTTTTGCCAAGCACCTCGGCAGTCTCCTGATCCATGGATTTCACTGAAAAAAGCATGTAATAGGCCATGGTCGGAGAAGATGAGGCTTTTGGGTCATTGGCGGAGCTGTACCCCTTGAACAGAGCGTTGTCCGCCATTGCCACAGCGTTAAAATATGAAGGCGCCACCTGAAAGCCAAGGTCAAACTTTCTGTTCACCTGTGACATGTCGGATGTCGTATAAAAATCCTGTTCCTGCGTCACCATAACATGTCCTGTTTCATCAACAATGGCAATCTTGATATTGAGCGGCTGTTTTGATTCAAAACCCTCCGGAAAGGCCATCTTCATGTCAAGGCTTACATGCCAGTACTGATCAGGCGTTGGCAAGACGCCGTCTCCACAGACAAGGCATGGCGGATCAAGGACAATCAGCCACTCTGGCAGCCTCTCCACATAACCATGCAATCTCTCATCAATATCTCCAAGGCATCCATGAAAAAAGAGATATCCGCGTACATCAGGGCAGGAGTCTTCGTTGTTGGGAATACCGTCATTATCCATATCATTGTCGCACACATCGCCTGTTCCGTCACGGTCAATATCAGACTGATTCGGATTGTATGTGCTGACACAGTTGTCACAACTGTCGCCGATTCCGTCGTAATCGTGGTCTGTCTGGTCAATGTTGGAAACATAGCGGCAGTTATCAGAGTTGTTTGTTATCCCGTCTCCGTCAATATCATCATCACAGAGGTCGCCCCTGCCGTCTCTGTCCAGATCCGCCTGGTTTGAGTTCGCGACATCGGGAC
>CAYXYO010000047.1:0-7868 GCA_964469365.1 uncultured Desulfobacterales bacterium
TGAGCATGGCCTTTCCAGGTCTGGCCTCAATGGTTACAGGGAAACTCTCCTTGAGGGAAAATCTGTCAATGGCAAGGTTGAAATTTTCTATCCTGTATTTAAAGGGCGTGTTGCCGTCAACAGCCATGTCTGTAAAAAGTAACTGGCCATCGCTTATGGATATGGTGGAAACCAGGAGGTTCAATCCGTCCGGGGCGCTGTTTTTGTTATCAGCCGTTCCGGGTGAGGCTGTTTTGCCGGCGCTGTCATCTTTTGCCTTCCCTGCCCCGGCAAGGTCGCTGAAGTTAAAGGTTCCATCTTTTTTCCTGATAATATTTATAACCGGATGGTCAAGCACAACTTCATCTATAACAAGTCGGCCTGAAAAAAGCGGCATGAGCTGATAGCGAAGAAGCGCCCTGTCGGCAGAGACAAAGGCCGCGCTGCCATCAGGTTCCTTCAGAAGGATTTTTCTGAACTCAATACCTGACCAGATGCTGATATCAACGCCTTCAATGGAAAGGTCTCGGTGAAGCTGCTCGCTTGCCATTGGCAGCACATGCTTTTTCACCTGTTCCGGAGAAATGGCGAATTTTACCAGCAGGGTGGCGGCCACCAGCAGGATGACGGCAACGGCCGCGACAACGGCCAGGATTTTCATCAGGGTTTTCATGGTGCATCTCCTTTTCATATGGTTGATAGTGCCATGGGCATTGAACCAACGCCGGCGCGCATGTTGTCACTATTAACTATCAGGAATTATAGCAGGGATGTCATGTGGGTTGCAAGCCGGTTGCCTTCTTTAAATTTGCTGATTTCAGGGCTGAACCGACCGAATTGTTCTTGCATGGCATGTTTTGAGCTTGGGCCGTGCTGAAAGGCAGGGCCAAAAATGTCAGAAAGATTCAAGCCTGGCAACAAGTCTCATGTTATCCTCCGGGGTACGGAGGGCTATGCGTATGTGTTCCCCTTCAAGCCCCCTGAAGTTGGCGCAGTTTCTCACAAGAATGCCTGAGTTGGACAAGGTGGAGACAACTTTTTCAGCAGACCATGGAGGCAGAACCCTGAAAAGCATGAAATGGGTTTGGCCTGGCAGATACTCCAGCCACGCCACCGCGTCGGTTGCCCTTAGGAATTTTTCCTTTTCCCCTTGCCAGAAGGAGCGCACCCTCTCTTCGTAATCTTCCATTTTCAGAAGATATTCCCCTGCAAGCTGGGCAAGGCGTCCTGTGGCCCAGGGCAGGAGATGGGTCGCAAGGTCGGCTATCGTCTTTCTGCTTCCAGCCACATACCCCAGTCTGAGGCCTGGGATGCGGTATATTTTTGAAAATGAGCGCAGCACCAGGATGTTTGGCGGCATGTCATTGGAAATAACAGAGCTTTCATTGTCATCTGCGATAAAGGGAGCGTAGGATTCATCTATTACCCATAATGCCCCGGGAGCGTCCTTTGCCGCCTCCACAATGGCCAGGGGTGTTATAAAACGTCCTGTGGGATTGTTTGGATTGCAAAGATAAACAATGGTCGGGCGGTCAATGCGTGAACATATGTCAGCAAGCACCCTGACGTCTGTCCCGGGCCGACCGTCAGGCCACGGGCCGGATTCAACCACGTTCAGACCTGCCATCAGCGCGGCATCCATGTAGTCTGAATAGGCAGGAACGGGAATGACCGCCTGCTCAGCAGGCGTTACCCTCGCTATCCGGTATATCCATTCAGTTGTGCCGGCGCAAGCAATGAAATTTTCAGGAAAAAGCCCGAATCTTGATGCCAGCGCCCTTCTCAGGCCGAGGCTGTCAACCTCTGGCAGCATGGAAATCTGCCCAAGAGATGATGCGAGAAACTCAATAAATTCCCGTGGCAGGGGAAGTGGACTGATGTTGCTGCTGAAATCAGCAAGCTCAGAGAGTTCCACCCCGATTTTTCCTGCCAGGGAATATATGTCTCCGCCATGACCGTGAAGCATGGAACAGACGGTTCAGAACAGACGTCCGGTGTGGTGCGGGGAGTTCATCCGGTTATTTTGAACCAAAGGAGCGCTCAAAGAGATCGGCAATGGCCTTTTTGCCCGCCTTGGTCAGGTATCTGGTGCCTGTGCCGGCAAAGGTGTTGTGTGAAATCACCGGCGTGTCTTCAACCCATGTGCCGTTTTTCCAGGTAAACCATTTTTCCGTTTCCTGGTCAAAGACGCTGAGGGGCCTGTTAAACAGCTTGGCAAGTTCAACGCCCCATCCGGTGCCGCCCTTGACTGTGCCGTCCTCCTTGATCCAGCCTACTGCAAAGACCTGATGTCCGCTGTTAATCATGTGGAAGATGGACTGTATTACACGCCTTATCTTCTCTGCCTCGGCATAGGTGCGTCCCATGCTTTTTGACACGATTGTCATGCTGATATCGCCCTGTTTCAGCTCTTCCTCTGTAAGCACCCGTACATCCTTTACCCGGGCCATCTGGTGCCCCTTGAAGGAAAAGTTTACTTCCTTTATACCCCATTTCTCGGCGTTTTCGCCAAATTCGGCTTCAGCTCCCTTGAGCCCGCCGCTGAAAAATGTGCAATCTGCTGTTGAAACCATTAATTACTCCTTGTTTGTATTTTCGGAATCCGTTTTTATCTCGGTCCTGATGGTAATGAGTTTTCTGTACAAACTCTCCACAAGTTCCGCCACGTGACCATGCTTGTTCTCTCCTGAACTGGCATAGGCGCGGGCTATATCTATAGCGTTTTTAAGACACTCCTCCTTTTCATAGGAGGAAAGCATGTTTTTCTCCATAATCACTCAACCTCCTTGAGGAAAGAGGGAAGCTCCTCCATTATCCTGGAAATGGCCCTGCCACGGTGACTTATGCTGTTTTTTTCATCCCTGGAGAGCTGGGCCATGGTGCAGCCGAACTCCGGAACATGGAACAGCGGGTCGTAGCCAAAGCCGCCTTCCCCCCTCATCTCTTCCGTGATAACGCCTTCACAGCTCCCCTTGGCGCTTATTATGCGGCCTGAAGGGTCGGCGGCCACCATTACGCACATGAAGCGGGCCTTTCTCTTTTCTTCAGGCACGTTCTTCATCTCTTCAAGGAGCTTCAGGTTGTTGGAAAGGTCTGTGGCGTTTTCACCTGAAAACCTGGCTGAATGCACGCCCGGCCTTCCATCCAGCGCGTCCACAACCAGACCTGAATCATCGGCCAGGGCAGGCAGCCCCAGGGCCCTTGATATCTCCACAGCCTTTTTTCTGGAATTTTCAAAAAAGGTCTCTCCATCCTCTTCCACCTCAGGTGCGGAGTCAAACTCCTTTACAGACAGCACCTCTATGTCAAAGGGTTCCAGCAGGCTTGTCATCTCCCTCACCTTGCCCATGTTCCCTGTGGCAAGCACAATTTTCCTTTTTTTCATATTCAAACTCCTTTCTGACCGGACTGAAACTAAGCCTTACGGAAGCTCCGGGACAAAAATTCAGGCACCTCATGCACCTTATGCAGTGTGAAGAGTTGATATCATCCCTTCCGTCAAAAAAAGAGACACCGGCAGGGCATATTGCCGTGCACACCCTGCATTCCACACACTTGGCGCTCTCAAAATGGAGCCTCAGCCAGCTCGCACGGTTGAAAAAACCGAGCAGCAGGCCAAGAGGACAGAGGGTCCTGCAAAAGGGGCGGAGAGTAACAGCACTCCACGAGATTATCAAGGCAAGAACGACAACTTTGTGAAAAAAAAGCAGCCCCAGGGTATCCCTCAGGGAGGGCTCAAGCAGGAGCAGCGGGAAGCCGGCTTCAAGGGTTCCGGCCGGACAGACGAACTTGCAGAACCATGTTACGCCGTATCCGGCGGTGTCTGTCAGGAAAAATGGGAGAAGGAGCACGAAAAAAACCAGCATCACATGCCGTCCGTAGCGAAGTGGTCTCCAGATATCCCGTTTTCTGACAGGCAGCTTGTAAACAACCTCCTGAAACAGGCCGAAGGGACAAAGCCAGGCGCATGGCGCGCGTCCCAGAAATGACGCGACAAGCCCCAGACTGCCTGCCACATAAATTCCGGGATGGAACAGGCCTGCCTGCAGGTTCATCCTGAAACCTGTTATAAAATTCTGTATGGCGCCAAGGGGACAGGCCATGGTCGCTGCCGGACAGGAATAACAGTTGAGTCCGGGAAAACAGAGATGTTTCAGCGCTCCCCTGTAGATGGGAGCGCCTCCTCTCCATGAAGATAGCAGCCACGGGTTTGCCGCGAACAGGGCAATGAGCTGAATCAGACGCCTTGCCTTTTCCATTATCCCAGGCCAATGCAGCTAAGGCAGATGGCAATCGCCTTGCCGAACATGGAACCGGGTTCTCCGGCAACTGTTCCGGCAATAATCAGCACGATTGAAACCAGGGTAACAATAGCAGGTATATATCTTGTCACAGGAGGGCCTTTACCGATTCTGTCTTTTCACCAGGTTTCACATCCCTGTCCCGTCTGTCATCCATCTTGACCACAGTATAAACCCGTTTGGCGCCGTTGGCAAAGGGGGATTCATGGAGCAGCCTTGCGGCCGCCCAGAGCTGCGAGGCCTCTCCGGTCACAGTGGTGCCCATGTCATGCAGTGTGTATTGCAGGCCAAGGCCTTCCACTGTTTTGATGACCTCCGCGACATACCTGCTTACGCCGGTGGATGCGGTGCCCACCGGCACTACGCTTATTTCCATAAAAGCCATTTTTTTCTCCCTTCAACAAATTGAAACAGCAGAATAAATCATGGAGCAGTCAAATTCAAGGAACAGGCTGGATTCACGGCTCCCTGTTCGGCTCCCCCATCTCTCCGGCAAGGTCCGCGGCGGAAAAAAGCCGTCCGTTTCCGGTGACGGCAAAGAACCGGAAACGTCCCGGTCCAGCGGCCCCGGGCAGGGATATCCTTCCGCGTTCTTTAAACTCAAGGGTTATTTCCGCATCTCCCTGGGCCACGGGTATGAAGGCAACTGTAAAAAAGGCCGGAAGTATCTGCCAGCTTCTTGTGTCAGCCTCTTCCAGCAGGAACAGGGTGATGCGGGCAATGGCCCTGAGCGTCTCGTCGTCAATCTGGCGAACCGCCGCCTCCTTTGCCGCTGCCCTGGCTGCTTCCCTGACAAGGACCTTTCGCATGCGTTCATGCAGGGACGCCTTCAGCACCCGGGCGACATTGGTGGTAACAGTCTGGCTGCCTTCTGAATGCCCCCCTGAATATATTGCCGGAGGATAAAAAACAGTGTGCCTGTCCATATAGGCAGGGAAGGAAAAACGTATGGAAGGGGGGAGAACAATGTTCCTGGCGACCTTTACCGGGGCCCTGCCAGTGGTGATAAACACAATCACTTCGGCAGAGCTGCCGTATTGGTCGGCATGGCGCAGGGCTGAACCGGAAAGTTCCTTTTCATAACGGGCGGCATCGTCATCATAGCCAAGGAAACGTGCCAGGGCATAGAGCCTTGGCAGGATGGGGGCAGGATCGTCCATAAGCCTTGCAAGTTTCCTGTATTCCAGGTACGCGCCGTCAATATCGCCAGCGGCCTCAAAGGAGATTGCGGCCACTGCCCTGGTGAAAAAGGCCCTTTTGAACACATCCGGCCATGCGTCATATATTTTCAGCGCCTTTCTGGCCTCTACCATGGCGTCATCCCATGCGTTTGTCATCAGGTAGTCCAGCATGAGCCATGTATGAACCCAGAGCCGCTCGGCATACTCCCCTTTGTAATCCCTGATCCAGTCAGAGGTTACAAGGGATGCTGTTTCCTGGCTTAACCGTATTGTCTCCTGCTGTTCCATAAGGGCTGACGCCCTGAGCAGTGCCTTGATGCTGCCATGAAAATCGCCAACAGAATACTTTATGGCCCCCTTCTCCATGTAAAAGAGCAGGGCGTCCGTGTCTGAAACGTCATCCTCACTGTCAAGGATTTGGGCGGCCACGTCTGCGTGACCGCTGTAAAACTCGCTTCTTGCCTTTTGCAGACTGCCTGTAGCGCAGCCGCACAGGAGAACAGGCGCAAGCATAACGAACAGCATCCGGCCAAGCCTGCGGCAATGTCTGAGACTTCTCATTTTAACATTGGGGATGCCTGGCGTCCGTCAAGCGCATGGCATATTTCTACCAGCCGATAATCGGCTTTGAAGACTCCCTGGCTATCTCGGCGCTGTCCGTCCACTCCACAAGGCCTGTTTTTAGATCTGTCAGCTCAAGGGTCAGGCTGTAATACATAAGGGTTTTCTTGTGGGTCCGCCACTGTTTGGGCTCATGTTTTTCAATGGAACGAAGGGTGCCTGTAAGCATGTATTCAGCACCAATCTGTCTTGCTTTTTCCACCCTTGTGGCCGGGTCCACATTCCCGCCATACTGATAGGCCATCTCTCTAATTATATTGCCGCGCTGCACCTTGTTTACAAAACGCGCCTTGCCTGACTGGAGAATCTCCCTTCTTATGTCATCTGTTATTCCACTGGTGTCTATATGTTCAGACGTGCGGTTACGAACCCCGTAAACAATGATAACCGGACGGTCATACCTTGCCACAAGTGGCGGTTTGCCGAGAAGGGATTTTACAAGGTCGTTCACAATGGCCTTTTTGTCCGTAAAATCGTAGGCCTCATCGTAATGGATGTTTGCGTCAGGGGAAATCTCCCTTGTGGTGGCGCTGCACCCGTACATCAATATGACAATCCCCAACAATGTGATAAGGACAAGTCTGTTTTTGCCAGCAGGTCTGAATTTCATGCTGTCTGCCTCCGTGTTTGTGTCTGACTTTGAAAGTATTGAAACCTTGCCATGACCTTTTGTTACTATAATCCGTTAACGGGAAAAATCCGGCAACCAGGCTGGCGGTTGACAAAACCCGTATGCCTGAACTGCCTACAGCTCTATCTCGGCAAGCACTCCTGAGGGCAGTTCAAAGGAGTCAACAAGGGTGATGGTCGTGGAGCCGTACTCCTTTTGTCTGTATCTGATCCTGTAGAAGCCTGGAGCCAGCGCTATGTTACCAAACTTTTTCTTTATGTACCTGCCGTTTATCTTTATCTTGCGTAAGGGTTTTCCGTTTTTGTCAAGGGCAATGATCTCAATCAGATATGGCGGTGACGCTCCTGGAGGAAGTATGAAGGAGATGCCTGTGTTAATCCTGAACTCGTTCATGGAGTCAGGTTTTATTTCCACATGGCCAAGAAAGGAGTCAGTGGTTCCGTGCTCGGAAAGACGGTAAACAAGGCTGTATTTGCCTGGTGGAACAAGCTGTGGCCCAAAATTGTCCTTGAACCTCGCTATCCATTTGCCGCCTGAACCTCTTCCGGAACGGTTTACAAGGCCCCACCAGTAGATTTTTTTCTGCATCCAGTCTGCCGGAACGGGATTGAAGGCCGTGGCGACAGTAACCTCGTTGAGTTTGTCAGGCTCCAGCATGACATGCCCCACAACCAGTTCCCATGCCCTGTGTTCACTCTGGTGCCATAACACGTCAAACACTCCGGCAGGAACCAGAAAGGGCTCAAGCCTGTTGCTTTTGAAGATTTTTTTGCCTGTTTCAGGGTCACGCAGTCCCCAGGAATAAGGCTTCCGCACCCATGAAGGCACGTTGAGGCGGACTGCCGTGGTCAGAGGAACTTCCACTGTTTCTCCAGCCTTTACCCTGACTACTTCTCCAAGGGCTATTTCACTGCTGTAATGTTCATACTGATGCCAGACTATCTGATATTCGCCAACAGGAACCGTTACGGTTTCAAGGGTTTTGAAACGTCCTTTTACCGCGCCGGTTTCCGGGTCAACCAGTTTCCAGCAGTAGGGTTTTTTGAGCCACGCAGGCGGAACTGGGGTGATTTTCCCCGGTCTGTTCACCTTTATGCGTATGGACCTTGAGGAACTGCTGACATTCTGGCTGATTTTCTGCTCCGGCAGGGCAGG